>DAOVSZ010000121.1 GCA_030627725.1 Desulfobulbaceae bacterium | reverse complement strand
GACAACGTTCCGGGATCTTCCGTATGACCTGCAGAACCTGATGACCGAGTCTGTTGATGTAACCGGGATGAGTACTGTGACCAGCATGTTTGATCTTGGCATGTCGTTTAACCGGGACGGTACAATTGTTATCGATGATGTCGTGTTGTCTGCCAAGCTTGCATCGAATATCGATGATGTCAAAGGTTTTTTTCTTGGCGATGATGATAAAGAGATCGAGGGGTTTGCCGATCAGGTAAACGATCATCTGCGGCTGCTTACCAGGGGCATGGGGCTGATCGAGGTTGAGACAACGGTTGCTGAAGAAAAGATCGACGCTCTTGAACTGCAGATTGAGGTCGAGACGGAGCGGCTTGACAAGAGATATGAAGTGATGACGAAACAGTTCATTCAACTGGACCGATACATGAACCAGATGACGTCATTATCCAGTTATCTGACAAGTCAGTTTGACAGCTTGAGTGATATGTGGGGAATCGGCAGGAACAGCAATTAGACACTGACTGTCTCACTATAAAAAAACGCTATAAAAAAAACTTTGAAAATTTGTGTAGGCGCTCTGCGCCTTTATGTAACACAAAATTTTTTGTGTAGATACTTTTATACAAACTATCAACTACCTGGGGGAAGCATGTATTCATCACGAATGCGTAAGGCCTACAATCAGACAGAGGCGCAAACGAATATTCATCCTGTCAAACTCATTCATCTGCTCTATGAGCGCGCCTTGACCCATCTCGAATTCGCCCGAGATGCCATCAAGGATGGAAATCCAAAGAAACGGGGCGAGAACATTGGAAAGGCAATCGCCATTATTACGGAGTTGAATGCCTCTGTTGATGAGAAAGATGAATCAGAGGCTGCCGGGATTCTGCGAGGTCTGTATGGCGCCATTCTGGTTGAATTGCCGAAGGTTTCGCTTGACGGGGACCTCAACATACTCCGCCGTGCCTATAATTATATTGCAAAACTCAAAGAGATCTGGGAGCAGACGGCAATGCAGGAGGAGGGCTTCTCCTCGGATAAGGAGAAGCCGGGACTTAAGAAACAGGAGGTTGCTGTAAAGCAGCAGGATGTTTCCAGTGAGAAACAGACGTATGGTCCGACATCAACAGAGTTCAGGAAAGAGATATCCGCTTTGTCTGTTTCGATTTAATTTAAGAGGAAAAGAGAAAATGCCGCCAGCGGATAGCAAAGCACAGTCTTTTGAAAATGAGTTTTTATTCGTTCTTGCTGATTTTGCGGCTATCCAGGAAAGGCATGAGCGGGACTTCGATACCGGTAAGTTACGTGATATCCCTCGGCAGCGTCAAGAGCGAGAGATGATGCTCGGTCGGTTAAAACAGTATTTTGAGATGATTCAAACAGATTCGGAAATCTGCAACAACAAGATTTCTAGAAATGATATATTAAAAAAAATCAGGATGCTTCTGGACAAGGAAGAGGTCCTCTGCAAAAAAGTGACCCAACGGCAGAGTTTACTAAAAGGAAAGCTGAATTCCATCCGCAGGGGCAGGGCCACCCTTAGCGGTTACAAGTCTGGTTGTGGAAAAGCCGGAATGCCGAGGGTTGTGAGCAGAAAGACGTAAGTTGTTACAGTAAAGGTTGGAGGGTATTATGGTTGACGTAAATGTGAGCACAGACGTAAAAGGGTATGGCGTGCCGGCAGTCCCGGCCGTCGAGGTTGAGGACAGGGTAAAACCTCAGGTGCAGCCTGTGCAGGAGAGCTCTGAAGCAGAGACGACTGCTCTGGACGATAAGGCCTTGCACAACAGGGGCGGCAAGGGGAAGAAGGAGGCGAAGCACTTATCCCAGGAGGAAATCGAGGAATTTGCCGCGGAAATTCAGCAGCATCTTGACTCCATCGGCAGTACCTTGAGCCTTGGGCTTTCCCAACACCAGCAGACAGACAGCATTATCGTTCGGGTGACGGAAAGAACAAGTGGGGATCTCGTGCGGCAGTTTCCGTCTGAAGAGATTCTGGAGCTGAAAAAGAAATTAAATGACCTGGTCGGGTTTCTCTACGACAAAAAGGCCTGATTCGATCGCGTTCCAGACCTTTCCCGCCCTTTTTATTGTTGAAAATGCGCTTCGTGCGTTGAGAGGACAGGTGTGTCCTTTCAATGCACTTTTGCGTCTCAAATCCTTTGAAAAAGAGATGTTCTGAATCCTCCATCATTTCATTTTCATCCTGTCTGTTGTTTTCTTTGAATGTATGATGAGCTCAAGCACTGCCCGCTTTCTCGTAAAAAAACGCTGCAACCCCTTTCATACCGGTGAAAAAACGCCGGAAAGACCATTCCGGTATCCATTCCTGCATATAATTGAAGTGACTTTTTTCTTGACAATTTCCTTGACACTCTTTAGAATCTCATTCTTTGATCGATTATAAAAATGAATAGCTGTTCATTTTCTTGTTGCGGACAGTGTTTCATGAATCGAATGTTCGTATGTCTGCCGTTTTAACGGTTATTGTTTTAACGGTTATTGTTTGAGAAGTTAAGGTATCTCTGTTAATTGTGATCTAACAACCCGTAATTTTAGTAAAAGGAGAATCAAAGACATGTCGAAATTAGTTGCACCTCATGGTGGAAAAGGATTGGTTTGCGCTCTGCTTCATGGTTCTGCACTGGAAGCTGAAAAAGAAAAAGCAGCTGGCTTGAAGCAGCTTCAGATCAGCGCTCGCGCCAAAGGCGACCTGATTATGATGGGTATCGGTGGGTTCAGCCCGCTTGAAGGCTTCATGAACAAGGCAGACTGGAAGAGCGTTTGTGAAAACATGACAACTGCGGACGGCACATTCTGGCCGGTTCCCGTGACCCTGGACTGCGCCAAGGCAGATGCTGACGCAGTCAACACAGGTGACGAAATTGCTCTTGTATTCGAGGGTGAGGCATTCGCTACCATGAAGGTCTCTGAGAAGTTTGAGATGACCGAGGCTGACAAGAAATGGGAATGCGAGAAAGTCTTCCGCGGCAAAGGCGAAGAGTCCGAGGGTGAGAAATTCTGGCAGATCGCGCCGGAAGACCATCCCGGCGTCATTATGGTCATGAACCAGAAAGACTACAACCTCGCCGGTTCCGTAAAGGTACTGTCCGAAGGTGAATACCCGGCCAAGTACAAAGGTGTTTACCTGACCCCGGCTGAGACCCGCGCCATTTTTGATGAGAGAGGCTGGAAAGACGTTGCCGCTCTGCAGCTTCGTAACCCGATGCACCGCTCCCACGAATACCTCTGCAAGATCGCAGTAGAAGTTTGTGACGGCGTTATCATCCACTCCCTGATCGGTAACCTGAAACCGGGCGACATTCCTGCCGATGTCCGTGTCGAAGCTATTGACTGTCTGGTTGAGAACTATTTTGTTAAAGACAACATTGTCCAGGGCGGGTATCCCCTTGACATGCGTTATGCCGGTCCTCGTGAGGGACTTCTGCATGCCACCTTCCGTCAGAACTACGGCGTGAACAACATGATCATCGGCCGCGACCACGCAGGTGTTGGCGATTTCTACGGTCTGTTCGAGGCCCAGGATATCTTTGACGAGATCCCCACGCCTGAAGCTGCAGGCAAGGCGCTTCTCTGCCAGCCGCTGAAGATCGACTGGACCTTCTACTGCTTCAAGTGTGACGGTATGGCGTCCCTCAGGACCTGCCCGCACGCCAAAGAAGACCGTGTTATCCTTTCCGGCACCAAACTGCGTAAGGCGCTTTCTGATGGCGCTGATATTCCGGACCACTTCGGACGTGACGAAGTCCTCGTTATCCTCCGTGCGTACTATGAAGGCCTGACCGAGAAGGTTGAGGTCAAGATGCAGGGCGCAGCTTCCGGCGACGCAATGTAATCTGATTGACGAGAGATAGTGTTATAAAAAGGAGATACCTTCGGGTGTCTCCTTTTTTTTTTCTTGCTGAGTTCCTAACCTGTGTTCTGTTGCGGAAGGCTTTTGCTAAATGCCTTGAGATCCGTGTAGAATTCGTCCACCGTCTCGTAAAAGACATTCGTGCCCTGGGAAAAATGAAGGAGGATGTTGTTTAATTCTTCATGAATGTAGGGATAGATTTTTTTGAGATTGACGATGCGGTTCTTTGAGATGAGCGAGGTGTCGTCCCATCGAATTGTGGAGAG
This sequence comes from Desulfobulbaceae bacterium, assembly GCA_030627725.1. Lineage (GTDB taxonomy): Bacteria > Desulfobacterota > Desulfobulbia > Desulfobulbales > DAOVSZ01 > DAOVSZ01. The sequence goes on along the minus strand of DAOVSZ010000121.1, from coordinate 3,639 downwards.
CACCTTGTCGCCCATCTCAGGATTGTTAAGGATCTCGTTCGGATAATAATTGCCGCGTCCGGCGATATAGAGCAGGATGTTGCCCAGTTCAAAGATGTCGAGTGAATACGGCCGCTCCGGGTAGTAGAAGTCATAGTCGAAATCGATCCACTTGAACATGCCGGTGCTGTATTCGACCAGGATGTGGTCGCGCCTGATATCACCATGCTTGAGGCCGTTTTTATGCAGAAAGACAATTCCCTCGGTGCATTTTGAAAACTCGGCGAGAATTGCAGGCAGTGCGGTTTCATAATATTCACGGTGGGCGCCCTCTCTGCCTGTAACGTATTTGTCCAGCCTTTTGCCGAGAATCACGTCCAGGATCCGCACCAGATTCCCTCCGTCATCTTCAACCGCATACCCCTGCATAAACCGTTCGTGTCCCTGAACAAGTTCGATGACCCTGGCCTCTTTTTCCGGACTCCGGTAGCATTTTATCTCGAAATCGCCCATCGTAATGTTGAATGTTTCATGGAAGACAAGTTTGAGGATATAGCTTTGGTTCGTGGCAAGATCGATTGTCCTGGGGACCCAGGGTTTTGGCTGATCGTCAACACCGAAGCGTCCTTCTCTGGTATAGCCTGAGACCCAGAAATATCGGTTGTCGACAAAGATAATATCACCATAATCAATGGCGGTGAAGTTGGAGGTGTCGTGAAACACCTTCGGTTTCCGGCGGATGCCGCTTCTTGCAGTACGTTCTTTGAGCTTTACGGCAATATGGTCCGGAAGTGTGTCTGGTGATGTGTACATGGTTGTTGTCCGGTAACCAAGGTATTTCTTTCTTTGTTGCCTTCCAGTAAAAACTATAATACCGTAAATTGAAGGCAGAGTTCAATTTACTTGTGACAGCAAACATTCTCTGTTGCCAGGTACTTCAATTGTCGGTTAACAATAAATAATTGTCAATTGTTATTTCTCTTAACGGAAGGAGGGTTGTGTCATGGCGCTTGTTAGTCCGCATGGTTCGGAAAAGGTGCTGACGTCGGTCATGCTGACCGGCAAGGAACTTGAGGATGAAAAAAAACGGGCCGAAAGTCTGCCGAAGCTTCAGGTCTCTGACCGTGAGGCAGGAGATCTTCTCATGATGGGCATGGGGGCGTTTTCTCCTCTGACCGGGTTCATGGGCAGGGATGATTATGAGGGTTGCCTTGATGAGATGAAACTCAGAAAATCTGATCCTGGGGTCTTGTGGCCGCTGCCTGTGACTTTTGCTGTTGATAAATTGACATTCAAGGAGGGTGAGGTTGCCCTTTGTCATGGGGATTCTCTGCTGGCTGTTATGACAGTGGAAGAGGTGTATGAGCCGAACAAGGAGCGAGAGTGTGAATGCTCTTTCATGGGGCAGGGATCGTACAACAGGGACGAGTTCTGGATGGTAGCCAGGGACGAGCATCCGGGGGTGCGGGAGGTGCTTGGCTCGGGAAAATACTATGTTGGTGGGCCGGTCAGGACACTCTACGAGGGAACATTCGCAGAAGACTATGAAAATGCTTACAGACCTGAAGATGCACGCCGCCTTTTTGAAGAGCGGGGATGGTCGACTGTTGCCGCTTTTCAGACCAGGAACCCCATGCACCGCTCACAGGAGTATATTTGCAAACTGGCGCAGGAATTTCTGGACGGCCTTTTTATCCACGCGGTTGTAGGCGCCACTCATCCGGGCGAAGTGCCTGCAGAGATACGGATGCAATGTTATACTACCTTAATTGAGAATTATTTTGATGCAGATCGGACGCTTCTTGGAGTGTATCCGATGTTCATGCGGTATGCCGGGCCAAGAGAGGCTCTGCTGCATGCAATTATTCGCCAGAATTTCGGCTGTTCGCATCTTCTGGTCGGCCGTGACCATGCCGGAATCGGTGATTTTTACGGCCTGTTTGAGGCCCAGGCAATTTTTGATACATTATGGGAGGGCGCACTGGAACTGCAGCCCTTGAAGGTGGACTGGGCCTTCTGGTCGATAAAAAACAACGGGATGGCCTCGCTGAAGACCTGCCCAACGGATGATCCTGATGACAGGATTCTCGTGTCTGGGACCAAATTACGAAAAATGCTCGCTCAAGGCAAGGCGGAGGAGGTGCCGTCTGAGTTCAGCAGGATCGAGGTGTTAACGATCCTTCAGGATTACTATTTAAAAGATAACTATTAAGGTGGAGCCGAATCCTTTGCCTAAACACCACCCTGTAACTGTTCAGAAGTGCCCCAGATGTGCACAAGCAGGCTGGCGAACAGGTAAGCGGAGCGGAGCGAAGACTCCGATAGTAGTCCTATGTGAACCAGCCTGATCGTGTGCAGGTAAGCGAGCCCGCGAGACTCCGGATGGGGTGCTGCTGAATAGTTACTTTAAAAGAAGGGAACGTATATGAAAGAGATTGAAGTCGGATTGGGCGAGAGGTCCTATCCAATTCTCATAAAAGATGGTCTGCTGCATGAGATTGGAGATGATATAAAAAAGCGTAACATAGCAAAACGGTATGTGGTAGTTTCGGACGCGCATGTTGCCGGGTTGTTGGGTGAGATGTTTCTTAACTCACTCAAGGCAGCGGATGTGCAGGCCGAACTTATCACCTTTCCGCAGGGAGAGGTGAGCAAAAATCTGGAAACAGTCGCCAAACTGGCAAGTAAGCTGGCCTTAATCGGTGTTGACCGAAAGGACGCGCTTATCGCCCTGGGCGGCGGTGTGACAGGCGACATCACAGGATTTCTGGCGGCTGTTTACATGCGTGGCATCCCCTTTATTCAGGTCCCCACAACGCTTCTCTCCCAGGTTGACAGTTCGGTGGGAGGGAAGACAGGAGTGGATATTCCGGAGGGCAAGAATCTTGTCGGGTCTTTCTACCAGCCTCAGTGTGTCTATATCGACAGCAACGTCCTTTCCTCCCTGCCTCGTGAGGAGCTGTTAAACGGGCTTGCCGAGGTCATCAAATACAGTATCATCTATGACGCATCATTTTTTGAATATCTTGAAAAGAACCGGACTTCCATCCTTGATCTGAATCTTCCGGTCCTTGAGGAGACGATCCGGATATGCTGCACGATCAAGGCAAAGGTCGTGGAGGCTGACGAGAGGGAATCAGGCCTGAGGCGAATCTTGAATTTCGGCCATACGATCGGGCATGCGGTGGAGGCTGCCTCGGATTTCGCCATTGCACATGGGATGGCGGTAGCAATGGGCATGGAGGCCGCTTGTAAGCTTGCTGTAGGAAAGTCACTTTTTCCCTCTGAAGACGCGGGGCGGACAAAAGAACTTATCAGGAGTTACGGACTTCCTGTTGATATCCCGAAGGAACTGGACAGGGACAGGATCAAGGCCTATCTCAAGACTGATAAAAAAGCAGTGGCCGGCAGGCCCTTTTTTGTCCTGCCGACCACAATCGGAAAGGTCACTGTTACGGACGATGTCCCTGAATCCCTTATTGATCAGGTTATTGCCAGGTGAAGAGATTCTCAATGTCACTTGAATTTTATGTAACTAATCAGGTGGAGCGGCAAACATGGCCTAAACGCCATTCCGTAACTGTTCAGCAGTGCTTCAGATGTGCACAAGCAGGCTGACGAGCTATAGTTGGCTATGCGAGAAGGCCTGATCGTGTGCAG
>DAOVSZ010000239.1 GCA_030627725.1 Desulfobulbaceae bacterium | reverse complement strand
TCACGCAATTCGTTTTCCATGTCCTGATCAACGTTCCACATCCCCCGACTGATCGCCTCCAGAAGCTTGTCCAGGATATTTTGAAGGGCATAAGGGTTTACATCCTTCATCCATTCCTGCATTTCAGGATCAAGAGCAAATTTTTCCGCAATTTTCTTATACATCCAGTCATCAATCACTTCGGCTGTGGCGTCCCATCCAAGAACCACGTCCATCATGTGAGAGATATCTCCGGCGCCCTTGTATCCATGGCGTTTCATTCCTTTCAGCCACTTGGGATTGACAAGCCGCGAGCGCAAGACATGTTTTGCCTCCTCAAAGGTGGTGCGCATTTTGACCCGTTTGGGATCGGAGCTGTCACCCACCAGGGCAAAGGGAAGCTTGCCGCGCACGGTCTTGGCTGCCACGATGAGCCCGCCGTAATAATTGTAAAAGTCAGTGCAGGACATCATGTCATATTCGCGGGAGTCCTCATTTTTTACCGTGACATCCATGCGGGAAAGCAGTTTTCGAAAGGCAATCGGCTTCTGCTTGCCATAGCTTCCCTTGCCGTATGCGTGAGCAGTATACCGGATGTAATTGTTGCCCAGGTCTTCCTGGGTCTTCCAGTTTTTCGATTCGACCAGCTCGGAAACCCCTGCTCCGTAAGTGCCGGGCGGGCAGCCAAAGACCCGGAACGTGGCCTCCCGCATGGCCTCTTCCTTGTCCATGCCCTGTTTTATGTAGCTTTCCACATCCCGTAAGACGTTGCGCCGCAGGATATTGGACTCCGGTGGTTCGTTTAACGCGGCCACTATCCGCGCAGCCTCGTCGATCCGCTCTACCAGGTTAGGAAAAGAATCCCGGAAAAACCCCGAGATCCTCGGTACAACATCAAGACGGGGGCGTCCCAGCTCAGATGATGGAATTATCTCAAGACCGGTCACATTACCGCTTCCCCTGGCCCACACGGGCTTGACTCCCATGAGGTAGTAAATCTCGGCAATATCATCCCCTTTGGAGCGCATGGTGGAGCCGCCCCAAACGATGATCCCGATGTTTTCCGGATATTTTCCGGTCTCTTCCAGGCACCTTGAAATCAGGGCGTCTCCCAGGCTTTTTCCAACTTCCCAGGCAGCCGGAGTCGGAATCTTGTTGGGATCGACGGAAAAAAAATTCCGGCCCGTGGGCAAAATATCGGCCTGACCACGGCTGGGCGCGCCCGACGGCCCGGGCAGGACAAACCCGCCGTTAAACCCGGTAAGGCTTGAGTCGATTTCATCAGTGACCCGCCGGATATTGGGAGTCAATATTTCACAGATATAGCCCAGGATAACAGCCACATTTTTATCTGTTCGTCCTATATGGGATTCAACAACGGCGTTAATACCGGTTGTATCAAATTGATTCGACTCCAGCCATTTCACCATGGCAAGTGCCTTCTCATGAGCGCTTTGAATGATCCAACCACCTGTTTTCCCCTTGTAGCGCGGCAGCGTTTTACCCTTGTTCTCCAACAGATCGTCATAGTCATGGCCCATGGCATTCAGGACCGATTCGCGCAGCGAAGGCGTGTCCCCGTTGTGCAACCTGGTGAGCTGGACGAGAAATTCTACAAGCCGGTCTTCCTCAGGCGCCTTGCCCATAATGTGCAGGCCGTCGTTGATCATGGTGTCGGAAAGATCAGTCAGGTAGCTGTGGAGCCTTTCAAGGAATGCGTCAAAATCGGCAAACACCTCTTTTTCAGCCAGCTCCAGGTCTTTGTCCAGATCCGCTCCGCAGACGGCTTCCCATATCATGGGGCGCAGAAGCGGCAGTTTTCCAGGGTCCTCGTGCCTGGCATCGTTATAGTCTTTTAGCAGATTCTCCACCTTTGCCAGTTCCTCGTAGAGGTCGGCGTTGGTGAATGCCGGTGTGAGATGGTCGATAATACAGCAGTAGGAACGGCGTTTGGCCTGAGTGCCCTCACTGGGATCATTGATGATATATGGGTAAACATTAGGCAGATCCATGATGGAAAGATCGGGATAGCACTCTTTGGAAAGGCCCAAGGCCTTGCCCGGAAGCCATTCCAGGGATCCGTGTTTGCCCACGTGCATCACTGCATCTGCCTTGAAGATGTCTTTTATCCACCGATAATAGGCCAGGTAATGATGAGGCGGTGAAAGATAGAAATCATGGTAGATCTTGTCGATGTTCTCGTAATACCCGCGCGGGGGCTGTATGGAGATAAAGATATTGCCGTTGATCAGCCCGGCAAAGTGCATCTTTTCTTCATGCACAAAGAGATCTCCCGGAACCTCTCCCCAATCCGCGGTCATTTTTTTGCGAATGGGCGTGGGCAAGGCCTCGTGCCATGGCCGGAACATCTCTTCCCCGGCATGGGCCTCGGCCCTTTGGGCCATACGTTCCGGTGTCAACCAGCGTTGGTCGCAGGTCATGCGGTCGAGCAATTCACTGGCCAGCTCACCGCCGTTTTCATAGGTCCTGTCGACCCGATAGCCCTCTTTTTTCATCCGGTCGAGAAGGAGTTTTACGCTCTCAAAGCTGTCAAGACCGGCAGCGCAGCCGATGCGGTCGTTTCTCGGGGGGTAATGGTGAAAAATAATAGCGATCTGTTTTTCTGCATTTTCCAGCCTGTGCAGCCTGGCCCAATTAAGCGACAGGGAAACCATCTTTTTGACCCGTTCGGGGATGGGCATGTTTTTGGCCAACAAAGCGCCGGTGACCGGGTCGGTCTCCCCTTCTTCACGGGTAGCCACAGGAACGGTTATCAAGGCGCCATCAAATTCAGGTTGTGCCACTGAAAAAGAGACATCCATAGTGGATATCCCCTGCAGGCTCTCATTCCACTCGGCATAGGAGTTCAGTGTAACCATGGCCTGGATGAACGGGACATTCAACTTAGGCATCAGATCCTTATACTCAGGGGCTGCGAGTGTCAGGGCAAACAGCATCGGGTTGATCAGGACGTCGATGCGTGCCTTTCCATCTTTCATGAAAAATTTCTCGACAACATAGTCAGCGCCGTGGTTTCCCCGTTCAGCATCCTTGTACCTGAGATGGAATACGCAGATGACGTTGGCTCCCTGCCGTTCAATTTCACGGATTATTGTGTCGATATAGACCAGGTTGTCATTGAGCCAGTAGGATTGATAAAACCAAAGACCGACAGTAATTTTCCCGGGGCTGACTTTTTTTTCCAGATACCCGGTCAGGTCAGGAATTTCCCGAAAATCAGGATGATAAATTCCCTCTTGGGGTAGGCTTTGCGGTGGTTCGCAGGAGATGTCCTGCTCAAACAGCAAATTGTGCAGAAAAACCAGTAAATTCTGAAAATTCAGACGCCCTCCGTGGATCAAGTATTGGTTCACTGTGTCCCACATAGGAGTACCGAAATTATCAGAATGCTCCCGAGCAGCTAAAAGACCATCTTCATCACTTCCCTGTGGATGGATATGAAGATACGGCCCTTTTCCTCCGCGGTTTCTTTCTTCCGAAACAGCTTCTACCAGTGCATCAAAGGCAGGACAGGATTCCCTGCCGCCGTGGAGGATGACCAGCACTACATCGGATGCAAGCGCATCCCGTAAAAAAACTTTTATCTGCGATTCATCAAAAAGCTGGGTTCGGGTCCGGGCAATGACCTTGATCTTGCCGCCCTGTTTTTTATATTGCCGTACACCTGCGCTTAAGGACGGAATTTCCATGGAATGGGCGCTGAAGTAGCAAAGGGTAAAAGGTCTCATTGCAAATCCTTTTGGGATACTTCCCATAGTGTTTGATACATGATACAGGCCAGCCGCCTGGTTTGGGTGTCATTGTAGTGCAGCCTGCCGGGGCAGTCGTCCGGACAATATGCGACCGGCGGGCAGCCTCCGCATCGGTCCTGCGCAGGGTTTTCCCGCTTAACGCCCTCATTCCCGACAGATTCGGCGCATCCACGGTTCCACAGGCAAATTCCGGATCACCTGGACAACGGCAGAAAGAATGGTCCCTGGAACATGGGCATCATGGGCCATGAGGAATAATAACGGCCGACGGCCGACAGGAGGTTAACAAGAAGACCTATGCCGAATAGGCAGCGGAAGAGGAGTGTTCCCCGGTCCCGCAACGAAATGCACACAACCCAGGTCAAAAAATAGAAAAATGCCGCCAGATAAAACATGGCCTTTGCTCACATGGTTTTGTTGGTGCCTTCTGCCGGGCAAAAAAAAATCCCCGGACCGAAATAAATTCGATCCGGGGATTGCCCTTTTCTATCCGAACAGGATCATTAAGCCTTTCTCTATCCACAAGATACCGGCTCATCATCCAGGTAGGTCTTCTGACTTCCGGATCGCCCTACTTACCACGCCTTCCCAGCAAAAAAGCCAGTGACATAAATGTGGTGTTCGTCCCCGGTTACAGCGGTGGGCCCGTCCCCAATTTTCATGAGGTTCCCAATTAAGCTCAATTAAGAGCACCTGAAATATATTGAGAAGGCTTACACGAACATCATTTTATAGTCAAGGGGGAAATTCAGGAGCTGGATATTTCATCTAAGCCATTAACTGCTTTGGGGCCACTATATATTGTAGTTGTCTAGCGCATGACTTACCATATATGGTGGCTATTTCCTTATGTGAAATATCCAGTTCAGGGGACACCTTTGGAGATAAGGTAAGAAAAAAAAGGAAAACAGGAAACTTGTTTGGTGTATAAAAGGTGGGGATACTAAAATTTACGATGTAGCACGGTTTTTTCCGCGGTAGCGGTTCAGTTCAACATACATTCAGGGATTGCGATCTCCCCTCTGGCCTATGTGATTCCCTGTTTACGCTTCGTCTGTATTGTTCGACATATTGCTGTCTCCGCCACAAACGCAAAACTTGGTACAGGTGGGGGGCTAACCCTTACCTGATGGGGACTTTCACCCCACAAGAAGCACCAGACTTAGCCTGGCGCGCGCACCGAGCCTGCGAGACTCCGGATGGAGCGCCTGTGAACGATTACCTCTCTCGTTAGACCTCGCTACATAATTGCCCTGTCCAAC
>DAOVSZ010000291.1 GCA_030627725.1 Desulfobulbaceae bacterium | reverse complement strand
TCAATTGGGAGCTTTAACCCGTGATCACTTACGGATGAACAGATTGAGGTTTAACGCAAAATTGTGCAACAATCTATTCAGGTATGGCTGTTGAATAGTTACCAACAATTTTGCCTAGATACTATACCATCATTAAGAATTGTTCGGCAAGACTTTACAAGAGACTTTACAAGAGCCGGGACAGCCTGTATTTTTTCTGGTAGAATAAATTCCGCATTGCTTGTGGAATTCAGAACCCAGAAGTCAGGAACCGGAATTGGTAGTTTGTATGGAGAATCCAAATGAACAGAATTTGTAGTAGATATTTATCCGCTGTTTTCATCTGCTTCCTTTTTTTCTATTGCTACGGCGTATCCATCGGGCAGGAGAACACCAGCCCGATTCAGATTGAAGCAGATCGAATGGAATCAAAGCAGCAGTCCAACACGGTCATTTTTTCCGGCAAGGTTGAGGCAAAACAAGGTGACCTTTTTATCCGGGCGGATGATATGGAGGTGAAATATCAGGCCCAGGGCAAAAAAGGGGCAAAGGCCTCCGGCAAGTCTCCGAAAATTTCAAAAATTGTTGCCAAGGGCAATATCGAAATCAGGAATCAGGGGTGGGTGGCGAGCGGAGACGCGCTTGAGTTTTTCGAGCAGGAGAGAAAGGTGCTGCTCACCGGGAACGCAAAGGTATGGCAGGACAACAACATGGTCACGGGCGAACGTATTCTTCTCTATCTTGATGAGGGGAAAAGTGTTATTGAGAAAAGTGAGAAAAAAGGTGAACGGGTCAAGGCCTTTTTCTACCCGCAGGCGGGAAACAGGGGCCAGGGGACAGGGAACAGGGGACAGGATTGAGGTAGTGAATAGTCGATGTCCATTGGTAATTCTAGGTGGAGCAGCAAACGTGGCCTAAACTCCATACTGTAACTGTTCAGCAGTGCTTCAGATGTGCACAAGCAGGCTGACGAGCTATAATTGGCTATGCGAGAAGGCCTGATCGTGTGCAGCTGGTGAGCGCAGCGAATGAGCGGATGGAGTGCTGCTGAATAGTTACTTTCATTGAGGGAAATGCCGTGGCAGTACTGGAAGCGAAGAATATAGTAAAAAAATATAAAAAAAGACGTGTTGTTGACGGCATTAGCCTGAAGGTCGAGTCCGGCGCTGTTGTCGGCATGCTCGGGCCAAACGGGGCAGGGAAGACAACAACATTCTATTCGATAGCAGGTTTTGTCAAGCCGGAAGAGGGGCGGATCCTTTTAGACGGAAATGACATTACCTCACTTCCTATCCACAAGCGGGCCCGGAAAGGGATATCCTATCTTGCTCAGGACCCTTCCGTGTTTCAAAAGCTCAACGTGGAGGAAAACATCAGGATCGTGCTGGAGCCTCTTGGCTTTTCCCGAAAGGAGATCATTAAGAAGATACAGCATCTGTTGGCGGAAATGAAGATTGAACACCTGGCAAGAAATCCGGCCCACTCTCTTTCCGGTGGGGAAAGGAGGCGGGTTGAGATCATGAGGACCCTGGCGACTGATCCTCAATTCGTACTTCTGGATGAGCCTTTTGCCGGGATCGACCCCATTTCCGTGGCTGATCTGCAGCAGATTATAAGAGAACTGAAAGAAAAGGGCCTCGGCATCTTGATTTCTGATCATAATGTTCGAGAAACGCTCTCAGTCTGCGACTATGCTTATATTGTCAACAACGGCAGGATTCTGACAAGCGGCAGCGCAGATGAGATTATCCGGAGTAAGGAGGCGCGGAGTAAGTATCTGGGAGAAGATTTCATGCTCTGATTAAAATTTGCTATTTCCTTTAAAAGCTTGCTATACTGAATTCATTATCACTTCAGGTTTGTTGAACCGTAATAGCCTGTTAACCCATATTCAGCAACAATAAGAAAGAAGAAAGAATGGCCCTTGAGCTCAGACAACAATTAAAGCTTGTTCAGCAACTGGTCATGACGCCTCAGTTGCAGCAGGCCATCAAGCTGCTGCAGCTTTCCAGGCTGGACCTCGTGGAGACGATCCAGCAGGAAATCGAGCAGAACCCTGTGCTTGAAGAGGAGGTTTCAACGCCTGAAACAGAGTCTGAAACAACGTCTGAGATCTCTGCGCCGGAGCCACAGCTTGAAGCAGCCGCCCCGGAGAAAACGGCCGAAGTAAGCATTGAAAAGAGCCCGGATTCATCTCTGTCCGAGATTAACTGGGAAGATTATGCCAATGAGTATGAAACGCTCCCCTCTTTCAGGCCCAGAGATGATGGTGACCTTCCTTCCCGCCTCGATATCCTGACCAAAAAGACGGACCTGCAGACGCACCTGCAGTGGCAGGTGAATTTTGCCAACTTCACGGAAGAGGAAAAAAGCATCGCCCAATATGTCATAGGCAACCTCAACTATGACGGCTTTCTTGATGTCGAGATTGAAGAGATCATGGAAGCGTACGAATGCCGTGAAGATGCGGCCATGGCTGTTGTTGGTCAGATTCAGGAAATGGACCCGCCGGGGATTGCTGCCCGGGACGTGCCGGAGTGCCTTCTGCTCCAGCTTGACCGCTTGGGCCTTGCCGACTCACTGGCAGCTGCCATTGTCAGAAACCACCTTAATTTTCTTGAAACAAAAAATTATGCCGCTATTGTCAGGGCAACACATTCCTCGCTTGATGATGTGCTGGCGGCGGTCAATGTTGTCGTCGGCCTGGACCCGCATCCCGGCAGGGTTTACTCTGACGAGGAACCGCAGTATATCATCCCTGACGTTTATGTATACAAGGTTGATGGTGACTACGTCATTCTGCTGAATGATGACGGTTTGCCGCGCTTGAAGGTGAGTTCGTATTACAGGGATATCCTGAAAAATAAGACAGAGACCTCGGATCCGAACACCAAAAATTATATCCAGGACAAGCTGAAATCAGCGGTCTGGCTTATAAAGAGCATCCAGCAGCGGCAGCGGACCATCTACAGGGTTGTCGAGAGTCTTATCAAGTTCCAGCGAGGTTTTTTTGAAAAAGGGATCGCTCACCTGCGCCCGCTGATTTTAAGGGATGTTGCCGAAGACCTTGACATGCATGAGTCAACCATCAGCCGCGTGACAAGCAATAAATATGTACATACTCCGCAGGGGACTTTTGAACTCAAATTCTTCTTTAATTCCGCGATTGAAAGGAAAGACGGGGGAGATGCACTCTCCTCAACAAGCATCAAGGACAGGATCCGCTCAATCATCGCCGAGGAAAACCAGGACAAGCCCTTGAGTGACAACACCATTTCCAATATCTTCAAAAAAGAGGACATCAAGCTTGCCCGACGGACCGTGGCCAAATACCGGGAGCAGCTTGGGATCCTGCCTTCCAAGTATCGAAAAAAACCGAAACTGCACTGATTTTTAGAGGTTTATTTCCCTTCTTTCTTTTTTCTTCCGGATTCATTATTATTAGAAGTTGTCATATATTTTCATAAAGGTATTGAGGCTGGAGGAGACGTTCTCTTGTGATGAATGCAATAAAGGCGGAGTATATTCTGCCGGACCTGCGGGCGGCGACAAAAAAGGAAGTCTTGCAGGAGATGGCAGAGGCAGTGCATGGGGTTTATGCTACTCTTGCAAGCGTCGATATCTTTAACGCCCTGCAGGAAAGAGAGAGTCTCGGCTCTACCGGGATCGGAGAGGGGATAGCCATCCCGCATGCCAAGTTGAAGCAGCTTGAAGAGATACTTGTTTTTTTTGGCAAGAGCGC
>DAOVSZ010000288.1 GCA_030627725.1 Desulfobulbaceae bacterium | reverse complement strand
GAGACCGTGAAACAGGTAAGAGACGCGCACCCTGAAGGCTGAATCTGCTGGATAATAAACTTCGTTTTACATTTGACTCCCTGTCTTTTTTGTATAACAATACATCGAGTGCCTACTCTCGAATTTTGAGACAAAAAAAACAAATGAAACAAAAAAATGACGGGAACAGCATTCTGTAGGATATTTTTTCTGATATTTACTCTATCAGGATTTTCCGGCCTGATTTACCAATCCATCTGGTCCCACTACTTAAAACTCCTTCTCGGCCATGCGGCATATGCCCAGACCATAGTATTGGCGATATTCATGGGAGGGATGGGGATCGGGGCCTTCCTGTGCAGCCGTTACAGCCGCAAATGGAAAAATCTGCTCATCCTCTATGCAATTGTTGAAGCCTTTTTGGGGCTTTTCGCTCTGTTCTTTCATGATTTCTTTGATGCCTCCATTCACTTTGCCTTTCACGTTATTATCCCATATCTTGCCAATCCGCTGCCAATCAATATCTTTAAAACTTTTCTGGCCCTGGTCCTGATCCTGCCGCAATCGATCATGCTTGGCATGACGTTCCCGCTCATGACCGCCGGCATGATACGCCTCTTCCCTGACCGGTCCGGCGCTCTGATTGCCATGCTTTATTTCACCAACAGCCTGGGCGCCGCAGTCGGTGTTCTGGCGAGCGGTTTTCTTTTCATCAATTTTTTCGGTCTAGCCGGAACGATCGTAACAGCAGGCATTATCAACACGATTCTGGCCGTAATGGTTATGATTTTAGGCAGAGACGGCATGCCGCATGATTACCCGCCGCAATCCAGGCAGGTAGAATTTCAAGCAGTCGCAGCCGACAACGCCGGCCTTTACTCTATCCTTCTGACCGTCTCCCTGTTCACCGGACTGGCCTCTTTTATCTATGAAGTCTCCTGGCTCCGCATGCTGGCCCTTGTGCTCAGCGCTTCAACCCATGCCTTCGAGCTCATGCTCAGCGCCTTTATCTTCGGCCTGGCCATGGGCGGACTCTGGATCAGGGGCAGAATCGAAAAGATCAAAAATCCGGTTTCCTATCTTGCAAAAATCCAGCTCATCATGGGGGTCCTGGCCCTTGCCACCCTGCCGGTCTACAATTACACCTTTAATGCAATGCAGTGGCTTTACCACAATATCGACAAGACAGCAGACGGTTATATCTGGTTTAATATTGCCAGCCACGGCATCGCCCTGGCCGTCATGCTGCCGACCACTTTTTGCGCGGGCATCACCCTGCCGTTAATAACCAGCACCCTGCTGCAAAAGGGGCACGGAGAAAAAAGTATCGGTTCGGTCTATTGCATGAACACGCTGGGGGCGCTTATCGGAATATGGACCGCCATCCATCTTGGCTTGCCGTATCTGGGTCTGAAAGGGCTGTTGATTGTCGGCGCTGCAATTGATATCTGCGCGGCAGTGGGGCTGTTCTATTACAAGAGCGGCTTCAAGATATCCAAACCGTTTGTCAACGCCGGCCTTATAGGAAGCGGCGCCTTATTGCTGACCCTGTTCGTTGTCGAACTGGACCTGTATAAAATGTCTTCTTCGGTCTATCGTTACGGCATCCTGAACACGAAAAAAGATATCGAAATCCTGTTCCACAAGGACGGCAAGACCAGCACCGTTGACCTCCAGCGCAGAGGAAACGCGCTCAGCATCCTGACCAACGGCAAAGTTGACGCCACGGTCAACATGGATCCGCAAAAAAAGATCAGCAAGGATGAGCCGACCATGGTCCTTTCAGGGGCCATCCCCCTGTCCCTCCAACCGCATGCCAAAAACGCCGCGGTCATCGGGATGGGAGCAGGGCTTACCAGCCATACCCTGTTGACCAGCCAGACACTCGACCGGGTGGACACCATTGAGATTGAAGCGGCAATGGTCGAGGGGGCCAGAGGTTTTCTGCCCAGAGTCGAAAGGACATTCAACGACCCAAGGAGCCATGTCTATATTGAAGATGCGAGAAGCTATTTTGCCAGTCACCAGAAGAAATACGACATTATTATCTCTGAACCTTCAAATCCCTGGGTTTCCGGGGTTGCCAGCCTCTTCACCCATGAATATTACGCTTCCATGCCAAATTTCCTTAACGAACAAGGCATATTCGCGCAATGGATCCAGCTCTATGAGTCCAACATGGACCTTCTGGCCTCCATCATCAAGGCATTGACTCCTCATTTCGACGATTACGCCTTCTACATGGCAACCCGCAACGACCTGATAGTTATAGCAAAAAAGAAAGGGAAATTAAACGTCCACAGCAACGAACTCTTTGAATCTCCGGAACTGCGTCATGAACTTCAGAAAATATCCGTCCATAATATCGGTGATATCAAGGTGCGCCGGATCGGCGCAAAATCAGGGTTTGCCCCGTTCTTTCAATCATTTGCAATCAGGGCGAACTCGGATTACCACCCGATTGTCGACCTGCAGTCCGCCCAGACCAGGTTTTTAGACACCAAAATCAAACTTTCGGCACTGTCGTGCACCAGCCTGCCTGTTGCCAAACTCCTTGATGCATCCAACCGTGACCAGCCCCATACCCCGCCGATATTATCCGCCAGAAATCACGCCACGGACCTTGAAGAAATCATGTATGCCCGCATTGCCCTCGTTATGAGAGATTGTTATCATGGCGCCGGGGTTGAAGACGCCCCCATGACAAAGAAACATAAGCTGACATTAGACCGCATCAACAGTTATTATAAGCGCTGCCAAAAGACGGATCAGGAGAAATGGATAGCTGCTCTGCTGGATTTTTCCAAAATCGTCTTGCCGCATCTTACGATACGGGAACTGGACGCGATCTGGCAGGACCTGCAAAAAAACAGCTGCTATGAAAATCTCCTGCCCGAGCAAAAAGACTGGATCGCGCTTCTGCACGCCATCAGCCTCAGGGACGGTTACAGGACAGAGGGTCTGGCAAGCTGGCTGTTAACGCACGGGGTGGCGGGGAGTAAAAAACAGTTTGAGTATCTGGTTGCTGCGGCCATGCTGGGGGAAATTATGCAAAACAGGCCGGACAAGGCCCGGGATATCTTTAACAGATACAGCGACCGGACCGACCTGAAAAGCAGAATGGAATTTCGCCTGCTGCTCTCCCATTTAGATCCTTAAAAGATAACTATGATGGGGTGCAGCTGAATAGTTAAAAGTTGTATCAGAAACTCTTGCGGCTGTAAACGCCTGAACCCGGGGCCGGGTTGGCCGGCGGCGGGATTACCCGTTCAGTGGCAAGGCCCACATCAACCGTTACACCGGTAACGCCCGAGAGCCATGAACCGTGATAATGGCAGTATTCACATTTGATCGGCAGTTTTGGTGAGCCGGGGACATAATGACAATTGCATGCCCCTCCTCCGGTCGGATCATTCTCAGGAATGGTCCATGTGGCGATATCACCGGAACTGTAAGGATTATCAGCGCCGCCGCCATGATGGGTTTTGCTCCATTTATTCATGTTCTCGGGTTTGTAGAGCGGCGCTTTCAGCTCATAATCGTCTTTATGACACTGCCGGCACTGCCAGCCCCGGTCTCCGTCTTCATCGCCGATAACATCGGAAGTCGAGTAGCCGTCAACAGTCACCGCATGGCCGTTTATGGCCCGTCTTACCAGCGCCTTATGCTCGGAGCCGTGGGCCTCATGGCAATCCATGCAGGACAGGGTAAGAGAGTGGTCTACACTATAAGGGGCGGTGGTCGCAACATCAGCTTCGGCGTCGGTGGAGTTCACGCCGTGTTTGTCACCGGCGCTGCTGATGTCTTTGCCGGTCG
>DAOVSZ010000084.1 GCA_030627725.1 Desulfobulbaceae bacterium | reverse complement strand
GCCGTAGATGCGCGAAAGAGGTCTGTGAACTATACTGGTGCTATGTGAATAGGCCGATGACAAAGCAGATGCGGTGCTGCTGAACGTTTACAGGAGTCGTAAGATGGGTGCATTCAAGGTAGTACTCAGGAACGCCCGGGTATGGCGCAAATATATGGTTTCGAGTCTGGTCAGTAACCTTGGTCAGCCCTTTCTTTTTCTGCTTGCAATGGGATATGGTCTGGGCAGGGAGATCGAGGTCATGGAAGGCATGACCTATCTGCAGTTTATTGCGCCGGGGCTTGTTGCGTCATCCGTCATGTACAGCGCCGCCTTTGAGGCGACCTATGGCTCGTACACCCGTCTCTCCACGCAAAGCACCTTCGAAGGGATTCTCATGACCCCGATCACGGTCGGAGAACTGGCCTTGGGAGAGGTCCTCTGGGGCGCCTGCAAGGGGTTTCTGTCCGGTATTATCATGCTTGCATCCCTGCCTCTTTTCGGGCTCATCCCTTCGGTCTGGGTCCTTTTTCTGCTGCCGATTCTCTTTGCCGCCGGTATCATGTTTGCCGCTCTCGGCCTTCTCATGACCGCTATTGCAGGGAGCTATGAATTCTTTAACTATTTCATATCGCTCTTTATCACACCGCTCTTTCTTTTTTCCGGCATCTTTTTTTCCCTGGACACTCTGCCTGAACGAACCAGATGGATTGTTGAAATCCTGCCCCTGACCCCTGTTGTTGATCTTTCCAGGATGCTTTGCTATGGCCGGGTCGGCTCTGAGCTGACTCTCCAGGCTGCTGTAATTGTCATCCTTGCCGCAGGGTGCACCTGGCTGGCGAGTATCTATCTAAAAAAGAGGCTGATTCAGTAAAGATTTAATAGATAAATCCTTACCCTTTGAGCCTTTGTGCTTTCAGGTAATAAAATTGTTCAGACACTTCCCTTGTTTTTCGATTAATTCCTTGAATTCATTGCGGTCTTCCTCCATGACCCTGTCCATGATTTGTGCATGAACGTCTTTTAAGTTCTGCATATTCGTGTGCAGGATGGCAATGGTCTCGTTGATCGATTTGGCATGGTCCTGAAGAACATCGCAGCGTCTCAGCTTGATTTCACCTGAAAGATCACCCTGTTTCACCTTTTCAAGTTCCATCTCGATTCTGAAGAGAGGGCCGGCGATTTTCTGGGGCAGAAAGATTGCTAAGAGAGCGCCGCTCGCAAGGCTGACCGCTGAACCGGCTGCCACAACCGGAAGCAGCAGATCACTGACTCTCCGTATCTTTATGTGGGCGTCATAGAAGGTGCTCACGACCTCATGACGGGCATAGAAATAAAGAATGACGGCCGCAATAAGAGAACTGAGAAAGACGCTTGCCATGATTCGAATCAACAGCCATTTTTGAAATTCTCTTTTCACGGTGAGGTTCAACTTTTTCCTTTTATATTTTTTAGTCATGTCCTCTCCTTTGATTTTATGTGTTGTTTCTCTCGTTTTCGTCTTTTATCTTATTATGTCTCAACCTTATCCAGATGCACGTCCATCTGTGGGAAGGGGATTGTGATATCTTGCTCATCAAAGATCGTGTAAATATGTTTCAACAGGTTATGGATCTCCAGGCCTCTGTCTCTCGGATCATGGACCCAGAGCAGGAGTTCGAAATCTATGGAAGAGTTGCCGAACGATCTGACTCGTACCCTGGGTTCAGGTTCGCGGACCACGTTGGGGTTCGCCTTTGCCACCTCAAGCATCAGTTTTTCGACCTGTTCGAGATCGCTTCCATACGCCACCCCGACCGGAACCCTGATCCTGAATCTCGGCTGCGGCGCGCTTTCATTGATGATCTTTGAGTTGGCCATGAGAGCGTTGGGGATGGTGATGAGCACATCATCCCTTGTTTTTACCCGCGTCGAACGGATGCCGATCTCAACAACCTCACCTCTTTCCCCGCTGTCTATGATAATATAGTCTCCGACTTTATAGGTCTTGTCCATGAAGATGCTTATGCCGCCGAAAAAGTTGGCAAGCGTGTCTTTAGCAGCTAACGCAACCGCAATGCCGGCGATACCGGCTGAGGCAAAAAGCGGTGTCAGGTCGATCTCCCAGATAGCAAGGAACCATAAGAGCCCCATAATTACCAGAACGACTCGAAGGAGATTTTTCAGCAGGTTAAAAAGATCGGTTCCGATTTTGCCGTGGGAAAGGATGTCCTTCTGTTTCTTTTCCAGGAGAAGGTTGACCAGGCGGATCAGGAAGATCCACCAGATTATGAGCATAATGCTTGATGCCAACGCCGGCAGTGAAAACTGCCAGGGTGGGGACATCGGTTTTAAGACAAGGGCATGCTGGATGCCGAAAATGAATATTGTCCAGCAGAAAGGGGTGTGTATATAGGAAAGAAAGGTGTCGTCATAGGTGAAACGCGTCTTATCCGCCAGCTTTTTGAGCACCTTGTCGATGAAGAGGTCTGCGATTTTAGCAAGCAGAGCGTAGACAAGAACAGTCAGGATCTGCGTGACAAGAATATTTTCGTCAAGGAACTGAACAAGATCATTCAACATAGCTTTCAGCCGTCTGTATTTGGTTGCGGCCCATCTCCTTGGCCTTGTAGAGCGCCTGATCAGCAGCAGCGATAAGCGCCTCGGCGTCTGTGCCCCGTACCGGCATTGCAGTGGCGATTCCGATGCTGATGCTGACGAACTTACTCACCTGTGATTTTTCATGCGGAATCTGACGTTCCTGGATGCAGGAACGCATGGCCTCAGCTATCTCATGCGCCGCTTTTCTGCCGGAATCAGGGAGAATTGCGGTGAATTCCTCGCCCCCGTATCTGGCAACTATATCCGTTTCTCTCAGAACGGATCGCTCCAGAATTTTTGCAACGGTTTTCAGGCAATCGTCACCGCCCTGATGGCCGTAATGGTCGTTGTACATCTTAAAGAAATCAATGTCCATCATTATGAGTGAAATGGCGGTATTGTGACGGATTGCCATCTTCCATTCGTGCGCAAGGTATTCGTCGAAACGGCGCCTGTTCGGTATGCCGGTAAGGCCGTCAAGGGAGGAGAGCCTCTGCAGCTCCATGTTTGCCTCGGCAAGACGCCTCTGACTCTCCTGAAGGGCCTGAAATGCCTCGTCACGCTGCTTCTGGTAGATAAACGACTGGGAATGGTAGCGGATGCGTGCGATTAACTCAATCCTGTCCGGGAGTTTCACCAGGTAGTCATTGGCGCCCTGGGCAAAGGCCTTGCTCTTTATCTCCGGCTCTTCTTTGGTTGAGAGTACGATGATCGGGACCTGTGCCGTCTGTTTGTTGGCGCGAAAGAACCTGACCATCATGAGCCCGTCAATGTCCGGCATGACAAGGTCCTGAAGGATGATGGTCGGGCTGAGCGTGTTCGCCATCTTGATCGCTTCCGTAGGGTCCTGACAATAATGAAAATCTATATCGGTCTCCTCAGTTAAGGCACGGCGGACAGCCTCTGCAATCATTGCCTGATCGTCAACAAGCAGAACCGTAATTCTGTACGATTGCATGTCGTTTAAGTCGATGTTAAAGGTCGGCAGGTTCTCACCCATATCTGATTTTCTTTTCTTTTCGGTAGAGTGAATTGTTTAAAAAGTTTTCGTGGATAAGCGAAATATCCATACGAAATTGCAGTGATCTTCGTAATTGAGTACAGGCTCCTCCAATGACGCGCAGGTTCAAAGATTTTTCAGCAGTTCTTCGCCAATTTTTTCAACAGGAAGGACTGTGTCGGCTGCGCCGAGTTCTATCGCGGTCTTCGGCATCCCGAATACAACAGAGGTTTCTTTGTCCTGCGCAATGGTATGAAAACCGCGTTTATGAAGCGCCAGAAGGCCTTGAGCGCCATCAGCCCCCATGCCGGTCAAGAGGACCGCTGTTCCGTCCCCTCTCCAGCATTGTGCCACACTGTTGAAGAAAATGTCCACGGAAGGATGATAAAAGGCAGCCTGCGGTTCTTTGGTGTAGGTAAGTGTCATCCCTCGGGTCAGAACCGCGTCATAATTCGTGCATGGGAACAGCACCTCGCCGGGTTTTGGGAATTCACCATCCGACATCACCTTTGCGGTAAGGGAAATCTGGTTGTTCATCCATCCGGCCAGCCCTTCACCGAATTTTTCATCCATGTGCTGGATAACGACAATGGGAACCGGGAAATTTTTCGGAAGCACGGAGAGTATTTGGATCAGCGCATTGGGCCCGCCGGTTGAGCATCCTATGACAACAAGTTTATTTTTTGAAGTTTTCGCAGGCGCTTTTTCTTCGACAACGGGCTCTGCAACTTTTGCTCGAATGGTGTTCATTCCTGACAACCTGCCGATCTTTCTGATCTTATCAAGGAGGATTTCACCTCCCTTCGGATCACCGAAAGAGCCAAGGACCGGTGTCGCCACAACGTCAAGGGCGCCCGCTCCCATGGCCTCGAAGACCTTGGAGGAGTTGCCGGTGACCGAGGCGGTCACGATCAGAATCGGACATGGTGATTGCCGCATGATCCGCCGTGTTGCCTCCACCCCATCCATCACCGGCATCATGATGTCCATGAGGACCAGGTCCGGTATGTCTTCAGCGCACCGGTCAACAGCCTCCTGGCCGTTTTTGGCAATCCAGGCAACTGAAAAAGCAGGGTCCGTCAACAGGACGCGGCGCAGACTCTCTACAGCCATCCCAAGATCATTAATAATTCCTATTCTCATGTTCTTTTTTCTCTGCTTTGTTATTCATTGATTGTTTCCGGGATTGTTTCCGGCCCTCCGATCAGATTTTTAACCGCCTCGACAAATGTTTCGTCATCAAAACTTCCCTTTGTCAGATAGTAATCAGCGCCTGACTCAAGGCCGCGGTTCCGGTCCTCTTCTCGATCTTTGTAAGAAACGATGATCACAGGCAGAAAGTTATACCTGGGATCGTCTTTAATATTGGTTACCAGTTCAAAACCGTTCATTCTGGGCATATCAATATCGGTTACAACGAGTGCATAGCTGTTGGCAAGTATTTTGTCCCATGCATCCATGCCATCTTCCGCGACGTGGACATCATAGCCCTTTGCCTCAAGCATTTTTCGCTCTACCTCACGGACTGTGATGGAGTCATCAACAACCAGAATACGTTTCTGTTTCCCGATTTCCTGTTTTCCTTCGATTTCCTGGATCCAGGACAGATTTTCACCTGAAATAAGGGAATCCATGGATTTTATAATGTCTTCAATATCAATAATCAGGATCGGAGAGCCATCCTCGAGCACTGCTGTCGAACTGATGTCGCGCACCTTGCCGAGACGCGGGTCGAGCGACTGCACAACAAGGTCGCGGATATCAAGAAAACGGTCCACAATCAGGCCGTAGTGTTTCATCCTGTCACTGACAACAACGACATACATCTCGTCGGAAAAGGCCTGGATCGGTTTTCCTCTCTCCAGCAATTGCCGGGCGCAGATAAGACCGATTCTGTTGTCTTCGAAGAGGATATATTGATGCCCTTCAAGCTCTTTTATCTGTTCATGGGGAACTCTTAAGACATGATTGATGGCAACAAGAGGAAATGCATAGGGTTCATTGTCGATTTCCACCAGCAGCGCTCGTAACACAGAGAGAGTGAGAGGAAGCTGAAGTTCGAATGTGGTGCCGACATTCATTTTTGTCGATGAACGGACAACTCCGCGGACTTCCTGAATAACATTTAACACAACATCAAGGCCGACGCCGCGGCCTGAAATCGTACTGACATCTTGTCTGGTGCTGAAGTTCGGGAGAAAGAGAAAATCGATCAGTTCGGCATCGCTTAACTCTCCGGCCAGTTCGACTGAGGTCAGTCCTTTATCGACAACGGTTTCCCTGAGCTTTTCAGTGTCTATCCCTCGTCCGTCGTCAGCAACAATCACATTGAGCATTCCTGATCGGTGTCTGGCTTCGAGTCGAATAACGGCTTCCTTTGGTTTCCCAGCCTTCATCCGTTCATCCGGGCTCTCAATGCCATGATCAATTGCATTTCTGATCAGATGGTTCAGGGGGGCTTCGATCTTGTCGAGGATGTCCCGGTCTACAAGGGTGTCAGGGCCGATGATATCAAGCCTGATCTCTTTTCCAAGTTCCCGTGACAGATCACGTACCATGCGCGGAAATCCTCGTATTCCTTCAGAAAAAGGACGCATCCGGTTGGCGATTACTTCCTGAGAAAGACGATGCGATATTTCCGTTGATTTTCTGGTATGGTCTTCGACCTCTGTGAGGCAGTCGGCCAGGAGATTGCGGCATGTATTGATTTTGTTTTTCAAATCGTAAAAAAGCGCCTTTTGTACTTCTTCCTGGACATTGCTTTCAAATTTTTCCCTGCTGTTCTCAAGAAGCCTGGAGAGTTCGTCCTGTTTGAATTTAAGGCGCAGCACATTGAGAAGGAAAGAAGGAAGCCAGCGGGATTCGACCTGGACCTCGCCGGTCAGGCCCATGAGTCGGTTCATTGCTTCGGCAGAGACCCGTATGGCCCTGTCAAGCGGCCTGCCGGCATCTTGTTTTTTCTGTTCAATCTTCCGTTGGGCCGGGAGAGAGGAGGGAGGGGGCTTTGAGGGGGCAAGAGTGGCGATAGAAGATTTGTTGCCGCGGGTGACCGGAGCTGACGGCTGAAGGAGTTCGCCCTCTTCAAGAATTGATTTGATCCGATCAATGAGGGTATTGATGTCGCGGGTCTGTTCATCAGACCAGTTCATCAATTCGTCTTCGGAAAGAGAGGCTATTGTGCTTAACATATCCAGGCCGTTCAAGAGGATATCGATACAATCAGTGTTCAGGAGCACCGCTCCATTCTGGGCGGAGACAAAGACATCTTCCATGGCGTGAGCAAGCTGAACTGCCGCATTAAGATCAACGACACGCGCGGCGCCTTTAATTGAATGGGCGGCACGCATGAGTGATTCAAGGATTTTTGAGTTGCCGGGGTCTTGCTCAAGGTTCAACAGATCGTCCGAAAGAGTGGCGCAATGAGTTTCCGCCTCCATCCGGAAGAGTTCCATCATTGACATGTCTTTTAAGGCAATACCTGTCGATGGTCTGGAGGGAGAAGGGATGGGAGGCTGGTCCTGTCTGGTTGCTGAAGGTCCTTTCTCCGCCTCCTTCATGTCTAGTGACAACTCATGCAAGACAGTGACATACGTATTGAGGGCATCCTGATTCGATTTGAGCCATTCTTCCAGACCATCTCCGAAAATACGTGCCATGTTCTCGATCATGTCAACGCCTTTGAGGAGATGGTCGACATGTGATTTGGTCAAAGAAATCCGACCATCCATAGCAGCAGTGAATACATCTTCCATGGCATGGGACACCCGGCTCGCATCATCAAGGTCAACAACCCGGGCGGCGCCCTTGATCGAATGAGCGGCACGCATAAGTGACTCAAGCAGTTCCGTATTGTTCAGGTCCTGCTCCAGTAAGAGCAGATCATCTGAGAGAGAAGCACACTGAGTTTCCGCCTCCATCCGGAAGAGTTCCATGACGGAGTCGTCTCTCTCCGGAGCGCTTTGTTGGCCGGAGTCATCAGAACCGACAGTTGGCGTGACCGGAATGTCGTCTGTTGCATCGTCTGTAGAAGGAAGGTCTTCCCTGGAGTTGAGGGGTGCACGGTCGTTGAGGGACGCACAGTCGTTGACGGATTCTTGAATATCATCAGGATGATCGGCTATCCAGGATTCGATGTCATCGCATTGCATCTCTGCGAGAGCGCTCACGATGTCAATGCCCTTTAGAAGAGTGTCGATCGACTCTTTATCAAGGGTTAATTTTTTTTCCTGAGCAGCAACAAAAATATTCTCGATAGTGTGTGAGAGCAAAACGATGCTTTCAAGGCCCGCCATCCTTGCCGCACCCTTGACCGTGTGCGATTCACGCATGAGAGATTCCAGAAGATCAGCGTTCTCCGGGTCCTGTTCAAGCGCTAGGAGGTCTGTTGACATGTCGGCTGAAAGCCGCCTGGTCTCCTCCTGAAACATCTCCATCATGGACATGTTGCTGTAATCTATGCCGTTATCATGGCTCATTTGATCATCCCGATGAGAGTGTCAAACAGCTTTTCATCTTTAAGAAAACCGATATCAAGATCTTTCAGACAGAGAACTCCCCTTGTATACGCGGCCTGAGCTCCTGACACGGTAACAGGCAGGCTTCGTATCATATCAGGAGAATATCGAACGTTTC
Organism: Desulfobulbaceae bacterium; assembly: GCA_030627725.1. Classification (GTDB taxonomy): domain Bacteria; phylum Desulfobacterota; class Desulfobulbia; order Desulfobulbales; family DAOVSZ01; genus DAOVSZ01. The sequence goes on along the minus strand of DAOVSZ010000084.1, from coordinate 1,140 downwards.
CGATCACCTCCGTCACTGGAAAGGCGATCCTCTGACCCTGACGGGAGGCGACAACAAGGCGTTCCGAAGAGGTAAACCTTTTATCGTTCGATGTATACTCAGTTCCCTTTTCAATACCAAGGACAGCGCCGATTGAAAGGCAGAGTTCCAGTTTGCCTCTGATGTTCACAACACCACGCAATACGTTATTCGTACGGTGTGGTATGCTGTGTATGACATTCATTGAGACAACTTCCTGAATCAGAGAGGCCGGAAGCGCCAGCCACTCGCCGCCTGACCGGAAGATAAAGGCTGTTTCCGTCTCTGTCTCTTTCTCCCTGTGTTCCGAGGCAAGAATATTGGTCCACTCCTGCATATATTCCGGTGTAATCGGATGTTCCAGGAGTTTGCGGCCGCTGGCTGAATAGACAGGGCAGTTTCTGCAGTGAATATATTCTTTCAGCTCAGGACAGCGGTCCGTCTCTCTGGACCAGACACCGATCCGGTTCCAGCAATCCTTGACAGTGAGAGATTTATTGAGTGTGAGGTCTGTTTCTTCCATCAGTCTTTCTCGCCGTTGTTACGCTGTGCTCTTCTTCTGAAGTTTTGGGCCGCAGTCAAATCGCCGGCTTTTTCAGCGTGCTCTGCCAAGAGTTTCAGGGCGCCTTTGTGGCCTGGTTCCAGATACACTGCTTTGCGAAGAAACTGCAAGGCCTCGTCCGGTTTTCCTTCAATGTCACGGATCCAGCCGAGAAGATAAAATGGTTTTGTTGAAGGACCATAGAGACGAAGATGATCTTCGCATATCTTCGACGCTTCCTCCAGGCGGCCCTGTTCTGTGAGGTGGGCCGCATTTTTAAGATCTGCCGACTCCATCTTCTGAGGAGCGGATTGTTGTTCTTTTCCGGTTGCCTTTGTGTCTGAGACAGGATGTGCGGAGTTGCTTCCGATATCTCTCTTCGCAATGTTTCGAGACCGCAATATAAGATCGTCCAGGGAAGATTTTGCAATGTGTTGTCGTTTTTTGATAAAGGCAAAAGCTCCCGGAGAGGGGTAGGGAGCAAATTTGCCGCTTGATGTAAAAAGACCTGCTTCGGAATGGCCGGTAAAAAAAAGACCTTCATGGTCGAGGATTTTATGAATAGTGCTTACGGCAAGTTC
>DAOVSZ010000219.1 GCA_030627725.1 Desulfobulbaceae bacterium | reverse complement strand
ATCTCTCTCCCAAGATAGCGATAATTCACTGTTCCGATAATACCGGGACATCCTCCCTCTTCCGCAATCACAGCCTCAAGAAGATATGCTGTCGTGGTCTTGCCGTTCGTTCCTGTTATTCCTACCAGCTTCATCTCCCGGGCCGGATGCCCGAAAAAGGCAGCTGCTACCGGCCCCAGCGCCAGCCTGGTATCTTCTACCTCGACAACGACCGTCGAACTGCCGGAAAGACCTTCGGACCGTCCCTTCTCAACCAGGACTGCAGCACATTCCCCGGCAACGGCCGCCTCGATGAAATCATGACCGTCAACCGTCTCTCCCTGGATGGCAACAAACAGACTGCCTGATGTAACCGACCTTGAGTCCGCGGTTACTGAAGATATCCCAACCCTGCCGGTTTCCCGAGACGCCTGGTAATGCAACCCTTCAAGGATCTCCCCAAGATCCCTTGCTCGACCAGGCCCATTATTGATTGACCCTGATTCACCCTGGCTGATTTCCCGGGATTTTTTCTCTCTTATTCTCCTTTGCGCAGGTCCCGACATCACTGGTTAGTGCCCAATGCCCAATTCGAGCACGCATTCTCCTCCGGTTAAACGCGCTCCGATCGCAGGCTCCTGACGGACTACCCGTCCGGCGCCTGTAACCTTGACACCAAGCCCATACGGCTGCAGCACCTGCAACGCCTTACGCAGGCTCAAGCCGATTACATCAGGCATCTTTTCAACCGGTTGCACCTTTTTGAATGCAGACTGTTCTGTATCCGCCTTCTGCAGTTCCATCCATTCGCTATACGCAGCTCTTTCATCCGTTTCAAAAAATGCTTTCTCAGGCACTCTTCCTTTTACACTCTTCTCCTTCATCAATTTCGGAAGTATCTTCCGCACAACTCTCCGCACCGGAGAAGATGTGCCAAGATCAATTTCCGCACCATCCAAGACAACAACGATGGCTATTTCAGGACGCTCGCGAGGTGCGCATCCGAGCATCACGGCCTGGAACCGTTTGCCATTTTCAAGTCTGTCCGAGGAGATTTCAAGGGTAAAACTATTCACAGACTCACCCTGCTGTGTCTCATCTCCAGGCTCATCAATGACGAATCTCCGCACAGGACGTTCCCGCACAAGAGATTCAAAGAGAAACGCATCCGAGTCCTTGTTCCCTGTCACCTCATCCAGCAATTCTAAAAATGCGTTGCTGACTTCAGGATCCACCACGGCGCCATCCTGCTCATGCCGGGCCGGAACAAGCTTCGCTTCCCCAGGGGCCCAGATGCTCTTCAGGAGATGAGGCGTAAAAGATTTTCCTCCGTTGATCAGACGAGAAAATGCTGCCAACAGGTGAACAGCGGAGGTTGTAGAGTAAGAATCGTCGGGCCGATAGGTCCCCAACTCATCCAGGTAATCTTCTCCCGGCAGATCAATGCCGCTTTTCCTGTTAAATCCAATCTTGCTGATAAAATCGTCATAGTCCTGTCGTACTGTCTTAAGATCTGCTATGGCCGAGATTTCAGCAGAGACATAGACCCCCGGATCACTGCCGGGCCGAAAAGAGGCCTCCGAAGTCTTTGTTTTCAACGGCTGCCCATCCGCAGCTTTTCCCTGCGCGCCCTCTTGCAGTTCCCGGGCATTCCGTGAAGCTACGGCCTGACCTGAATCAAGCGCCGCAGCCAGCAAAAAAAGCGCGTTCAGGCCGCCAGGGAATACCGGATCAACAAGGGCGCGGTTCCGAAGCCTGTCCTCGCTGAAATCCCAGAACCGGTTCGGATCATATGCCGGTTGATTAACCAGACTCAGTATCTCCCCTGTTTTCATGTCCATCAGCAGCGCCATTCCGGAATTTGCCTTTGTTTTTTTCAACAACCCCTTTACCATCTTTTCCAGATACTTCTGGGAGTCGAGATCCAGGGTAAGAACGAGGTCCGCACCGGTTTCAGTCACACTCTCTGCTGCTTCAGGGCCGCCTCTTTTACCTTCCGAGTCATACGGAGAGCCGCCTCGCAACAGGGCGTCATAATAAAATTCAATGCCGCTCAACCCCTGCTCCTCGCGAAAAAAGCCAACGACATGTGCCGCTGTCTGATGCACTGGATACAATCGATGCACTTTTTCGATGAGGTGAATTCCTTTCATATGAAGTCCAGCAATTTCTTCCGCCGTTTTTTGAGAGATATGAAGCCCGAGCCAGACAAAACTCCTTTCGGTCATCAGAATCTTTAAGAGTTCCGTTTCGGAAAAGCCGAGCAATGCTGCCAGCTGTGGTACTTCCGGAGATGTTTTTTCAAATTCAAGAGGTCGTGCATACACCGATGAAAGACGAAAACTTATTGCCAGCCGCTTGAATCGTTTGTCGAATATATTCTTTCTGCCGATAGAGACCCGTTTTCTTTCATCACTTTTTTGCTGCGTTTCAGGTTTTTTCTGCGTTTCAGGCCCAGGTTCCAGATGGGTCTGACGAAAAGATGCACGTTTTGAAAAAAACAAAAAACCTGCCAGGAGCACCAGAACAATGCCGACTATCCCTGTGAGCAGTATGCGACCTCTGACCCCTTGATTCTTCTTCATTCAACTGAAACTACCTCCTCGCTGGTAATCCAAAACGTCAATTTATCTTCACTGATTGCTTACAACTGATCACGGGGTGGAGCGACTTCATGGCAGCCATCTCCCATATTCCGTAAGCAGTCACAGGTGCCGAAGATAACCGCAAGCAGGGCGGTTGACTATAGTTGGCTATGTCGGACGCCCTGATCGTGGGTAGATTCGGTGCCTGTGACCGCTTACGGTCGTCTTAGCTGCCCGGCTGAGGGAGGATAGAGCCCCATCCGCCTTACCGCCACGGCAATGGAATCCTCAGCCGACAACAAATCCCGTTGTGCCACGAGCTTATTGTTGGAATCGTGAAGTTCCTTTTGTGTCCCGCTATTTCTGGACATCTCCTCAAGCCCACTCTCGATTCTCCAGTTAAGCCAGAAGCTCATACCAACAGCAACAACCAAGGTTATGGAGAAAAGTATCCCTGTTGCCCTCGAAAGCCACCCGATTGTATTCCGTTCTTGATAACTTTTACGGGAGACCTTCTGTCTGGATCCGACTGCTGAAATATGATGAGTTCGCAAGAAACCGAAAACGTTCGCGATCGCCTTTAAGCAAGTCAAAGAGTTACAAACGGTTAATGCGTCCGTCTCGTGCTTTTTGCGAGACCGACAAATGTAGCGACCTGAATAATCTGCGATCATAGCTTCCCCTTTTTACTCCACTGGTTCCCTGACCCCTGACCCCTGCTCCCTGACCCCTGCTCCCTAGCCCCTGGCCCCTGGCCCCTTAAACACGCTCTGCTGCCCTGAGCTTCGCGCTGCGGGACCGCGGGTTCCGGCTCAACTCCTCTTCTCCGGCAACTACCGGCTTTCTGGTAAGGGGTCTCAGTATCTCATTGCCGGCAAAGGCCCTTTTCACCAGCCTGTCCTCCAACGAATGAAAAGTGATGACACAGAACCTTCCTCCTGTTTTCAAAAATTCCGCTCCATCGCGTAAAACAGTTTTGAGATTTTCCATCTCGTCATTCACGACAATTCGCAATGCCTGAAAGGTCCTGGTTGCAACATGAATCTTTCGGGGATGGAATCGCCTGGGGACTGCCTCTGCAACAATGCCGGCCAGCCGGGCCGTGGTTTCAATTTTCTTTCGCTGCCGGGCCTCCACTATAAATCCGGCTATTCTTCTTGCCTGTCGTTCTTCCCCGTAATAATAAAAAAGATCAGCGAGTTCCTCCTCCGAGAGGCTGTTTATCAGTCCGGCAGCTGTGTCTTTTCGCCGGACATCCATCCTCATATCAAGCGGCTCGTCCTTCAGGAAACTAAACCCCCGGCCACTCACATCCAGCTGCAGCGAAGACAACCCCAAGTCAAGCAGCAGGCCGTCGATTCTTTCAATCCCAAGTTCCTGCAGGCTTTTTCTGATCTCGGCAAAATTCCGATGGACAAAGCGGACACGGCCCTCATAGGGGGCCAGCCTCTTTTTTGCCCTGGCCAGCGCATCCGCATCCCAGTCAAAACCTATTACCTGACCGTTCGGCCCGCTCGTTTCAAGAATCTTTTGAGTGTGTCCTCCTAAACCAAGATTGGCGTCAACGTATATCCTGCCGGCAGCAGGCGCCAGATATTCGATGACTTCCCGCAGCAGTACCGGAATGTGCAGATCATCCATGCCGCATCAGAATAACCCGAACTGCGAGAGCTTCTGGGAAAACTCCTGGAACTCATCACTGGTCGGCTTATTCATCCGTTCCCAAATATTCTTGTCCCAAATCTCAAAGATCTGCAGAGACCCCTGCAGGACCACATCCTTGGAAATTCCACAACCTTCTCGCATCCTGGGCGGCAAAAGGATCCGTCCCTGCTTTAAAGAGCATTCAACCACACCGCCGATCATATGCTTCATCATCTTAATATTTCCAGGATGCTCCTTCATCTTCTCCTGCAAAGTCACCTCAAGCTTGTCCCATTCAGGCACAGGATAGGCCTTCAAACAGTTATCCCATGCAATAACCATCAGGCGCTCATCGTCACCTTCACGCAGCACCTCCTGAAAACGCGCAGGAATATTGAGCCTTCCCTTCGCGTCAAGGGCATGCTCAGACTGCCCGCGAAACCGCTTTACAAACTTTTCTTTTTCCGCACCCTGTGCCATAATCAGTCACCTTGCGCTACTTTACCCCACCTTACACCACTATAGACTATCTTATAGTGAAATTTAGCCGACCATGTCAAGAAAAAAATAAATGAAGGATGGAGAAAGATATCCGAAATATGGCCAACTTACGACATATCTTACCACATATTGTATATATTAAATGCACAACATACTATAGAAAGTATTTTCAAGAAAAAAAGCCTGCCAGAAAAATAATAAAAAAACAAGAGTGGCGCAAAGTGGCGCATAGTCTTGGCACTCCTTCCGCGCTCTCCCCTGAAGAAAACCTGAAAATACAATTTGCCAAACCAGCCTTTTTTTTCATATACTGTTAGGGAACCGGTAACAATTCCGAGGAAACGCCCCAACACGTATGAACATCAAACTTAAGTCTTTTCTTACCACCGGGCTGATAATCGTCACCTTCACAGCCATATCCCAATACCTGAATATTCGCCAGCATCACTTGACGCTTGAGCGGATACTCCACGAAAAAGAAAAGACAGCCTCCCTGCTGCTCGAACACACCAAAGAACATGCTTTCGAGAATTACACAGCTCGCATTCAAAGCTTTATCAACCCCCAGACCTCTCAAAAAAGGCGGGCGATCATAAACGCCCTTGCAACCAGGGACGAAAAGAAGCTTGAAAAACTTTCACGCTCATTTTTCGAAATATT
>DAOVSZ010000300.1 GCA_030627725.1 Desulfobulbaceae bacterium | reverse complement strand
CCCCCAGGCCGGAGAGTTTTCCGCCAGAATGGAGGCTCTGTCACCCTTTTTCAGGCCCTCTTCGCTTAAGATGGCGGCAACGAGATTTATTTTCTCCAGGAATTCCTCATAGGTTGCCGCAGGCTCAAATGCCATGGAGACGGCGGGGCGCTGTTGGAAATTTTTTGCGCTTGCATCTATGAGGGAGTTGAGAGTCCTGGATCTGTTGTCTGCATGTGTCATGATTGTATGATCCTCAGTTCGGGGACGGATGCTGGAGCAACATCTTAATTTACCAGAAATCCTTAAACTCTGCTATACATTTACGATGCGTCTTTCCGCCAAGACCGTTGTGTTTGCCGAGATGTGCGTCGTTGTTACGGGCGGTTCCGTGGATAAGCAGGTTTCCTCTCTGTCTGGAGAAAGAATGTCGCCCAGGGAGCCAATGATGGGTGTGTATGGTTGCATACTGTAAGTGTCGCTGATTTTTAGCTGTCAATCAAGTTGAAAACAAAAAAATGCTTGACTGGGGGTATGAAAAAATTAGAAAATGGATCTGTATATATTCGTGACTGTAACACTGTAATATTTTTTCCGGGTTTTTGAAAAAATCCCAAGACAATACAAGACAATATAACAGCGACGGAGAATGCGGAAGAATGATGAATATTACTAAGAAGCAGGGCTTGATTTCCTTAAGTTTCGCGATTGGGGTGCTGATTATTTTGGGTGTGACCTATTCGTTCGGGAGGGAGGCGGCCGCAGACAAGAGTGCAATTCTTATCACCTCTATCGTGGTATTGGTAATTATGCTGCCCCTTGCTCTCTTGGTCAACCGTTCGATCGTAAAGTCGTTGCATCTGGTGGTTGGAGAGATTTCGGGAATAGCCGAACATGTGAATGCGTCAGCCAGCGAGGTCTCGGCCGCCAGTCAACACCTTGCCGACGGGACTTCCGAGCAGGCGGCTGCTATCGAGGAGACATCATCCTCTCTTGAAGAGACATCTGCAATGATCCGGCAGAATGCCGACAACGCAAAGCATGCCGACGGTCTTATGTCTGATATGTCCAATGTGGTCAAAGAGGCGGGCGCGGCCATGGAGAAACTGAATGTGTCTATGGCCGAGGCGCTTCAGGCAAGCGAAGAAACGTCTAAGATTATTAAGACAATTGATGATATTGCGTTCCAGACAAATCTCCTGGCGTTGAACGCGGCTGTTGAGGCTGCCAGGGCAGGAGATGTCGGCGCGGGATTTGCCGTTGTTGCGGATGAAGTCCGAAATCTCGCACAACGGGCGGCCGAGGCTGCCAGGAATACAGCTGACCTTCTTGAAGATACGACACAGAAAATTAGAACTGGCGCTGAAGTGTTGACCGGCGCCACCGAGGCCTTTAACAAGGTGACGGAAGGCACGACAAAGAGCAAGGAACTGGTAGATGAGATAACCGTTGCCTCAGAGGAGCAGTCACAGGGTATTGTTCAGATTAACAAGGCGGTGGCTGAAATTGACAAAGTAACGCAGCAGAATTCCGCCACATCGGAAGAAGCTGCAGCATCTTCAGCCGATCTCTCTGAGCAGGCAAACCGGATGAGGACGCATATTCAGCAGCTCGGCGCTATCATTGGTCAAGATTCTATAGGGTTGGGGCATCTTGAGGGGGCGGCGGAAAAGGGGAAGAGTCCATCGGCTCCTCCTGTTCCTCCTTCTCCACCGGTTAAAACCGATACCTTGGCTCTGCCGTCAACAGAAGCAGCACAGGCAAAGACGGCTCCGAAACGCGCCGCTGCCGCTCCATCGGGACCATCCCCGGCGACGAAGGCTTCTACAAAGGCCGAGGAGGTCATACCATTTGATGACGATGAGTTTGAGGATTTTTAGCGGCAAGAATTTTATAGAAACATTATAGTTCCGATGAAAGTCATGGATTCTCGTTCTCTATGGTCCTTTTCTCGCAGTCTCATGTCCTCCTCGTTTCGTTCGGTTAATTTCCTTTCGTAATTGTATCTCTCATTCTGTATGTGATATAATATACAAAGTAGTTAAAGTATGTGTGTTGTAGATTATTCAAGATATTCTTATGAGTTCGGCTTTCTATAATTCTTTCAGGGATGGCGCTAAATCATGCATATGAACACAAGAATAAAAAATACGGGATATGTGTCTGTATGGATGAAGACTTGTCTCGTTTTGGCGCTCACCCTGTGTTTTGTGCCTTCCGTCGATGCCGGGAAGGAGTTGTTCCCGGAGTATGACTGTATTCGACCGAATGTCGCGTTCTGGAAGAAGGTATATTCCGAATACCCGTCCACCAAGGGATTGATCCATGATGCGCATGATTTGCGGATTATTTATGAGGTCATCGACCTGGTTGAAGCAGATGCGCACGGGGCCAGAAAGATCAACAAGAAACGTGTAAAGAAGGTCAAGGCCAAGTACAACACCATCCTGCAGAAACTTGCAAGCGGTAAAAAACCGGGTCCAGCGGAAGAGAAAAGGGTTGCGGCTCTGTTTGGTCCACATTCCGGTAAGGCGGTATTCCGGGCGGCCCATAACAATATCCGGCTGCAGCGATGCCAGCAGAACAGGTTTCGTGAAGGTCTGATACGTTCCGGAGCATATCTTGCCGAGATAAAAAGGATTTTTAAAAGCTATGGCCTGCCGGAAGACCTTGCCTATCTTCCCCATGTGGAATCGTCGTTTAACTATAAGGCTTACAGCAAGTTCGGCGCAGCCGGTATCTGGCAGTTTACCCGTTCGACAGGCAAGCGGTATATGACAGTCGATTATACCCTGGACGAACGTCGTGATCCGATCCGAGCAACCTATGCCGCCGCCCGCTATTTGAAGAATAATTATGGTCTGCTTGGCGACTGGCCGACGGCCATTACCTCTTATAATCATGGTGAGTCCGGAATGCTGCGCGCCAAGAAAAAATTCGGCTCTTATGACAATATCTTTAAAAAGTATAACGGTGGATATTTTAAATTTGCCTCACGGAATTTTTACTCGGAGTTCCTTGCCGCCCGTGAGATCGCAAAAGACCATGTCAAATATTTTGGCAGGTTGAATTTCGAGAATCCGGTAGCGGTGCGAGAGGTAAAGCTTCGCGGATACACTCCGATACAGAGTCTGGCTGATTATTTCCAGGTGGATACGAAGACGCTCCGGGCCTTGAATCCTGCCATCCGGCAGCCGGTCTATAACGGCCAGAAATATGTTCCGAAGGGCTATAGTCTTCGCCTGCCGATGCAGAAGGGCCGGGACATGAACCTGCTTGCCGCTGCCATGCCGGCTGATATGTTTAAGCTGAACCAGAAACGCAGCAGATTCTACCGGGTCCAGAGAGGAGATACAGCAGGTCTTGTCGCCCGGAGAAACAGGGTGAAGTTGAGTAATTT
>DAOVSZ010000001.1 GCA_030627725.1 Desulfobulbaceae bacterium | reverse complement strand
TCCACCTTTGGCCGCGGATGAAACTGGGCCGGGCCGAGCTGCATCAGTTTTTCCACCGAAGCATTGGCCCCAAGCAGGACCGACAGGATGCCATACTCCTTGGTGCCGACCTTTGCAGTGAGCCTTTGTGCGACCTCTTTCTGCAGCATGAGGACCGCCCATTCGACAACATCGCGGTTTTCTATCAGTTTGAAAAGGAGCGGGTTGGAGATGGAGTATGGCAGGTTGGCAAGAATTTTCAGTCTGCCGCCTTCACACTCTTTGTGCGCCAACTGGTGAAAATCAGCCTTGAGGAGGTCCTGATGGATCAGGGTGACGTTCTCGGGAAGGGTTCCTTCCTCCTCTTGAAACCTGATAATGCCGGCGTCAATTTCAAGACCGATAACCCTTCTTGCTCGCTGTGCCAAGGGGTGGGTGAGGCTGCCAAGGCCGACACCGAGTTCGATAACAGTATCTTCCAGCCGCACCGCCGCCTTTTCCACGATGTGTTCCGCAGTTTCACGATACACGAGAAAATTCTGACCCAATCCTTTTTTCGGGGCAAGTTTTCGGTCGTAGAGGATCTTTTTTGTCTTTCTTCTGTCAGGCATTGTATGGTGATTAAAACCGTGACCGGGAGTAGACATCCATATCGTATGTCGTGGTTGCAGCTGCTTCAAAATGGTGAAAACCTGCAAGGGCGATCATGGCAGCGTTGTCCGTGCAGAAGTGAACAGGCGGCATTAACACGTTAAATCCCTCCTCTTTGCCCCTCTGCTGCATCCGTTCGCGTAATCGCAGGTTTGCAGCAACACCACCGGCAAGGACGAGGTTTTTGACCTTTGACTGTCTGCCGGCGCGTATCGTTTTTTCTGTAAGAACATCGACCACGGCCTCCTGAAATGAGGCACAGATGTCAGGGATATTGAGGCTTCTCCCTTGTTTTTCCTCACGATGGACGTGGTTGGCAACAGCAGTCTTCAAGCCGCTGAAACTGAAATCGAGACTCTCGGGACCGAGCCATGCCCGGGGAAAGGCGATGGCCTCAGGGTCTCCATTATCGGCAGTTCTGCTGATTATTGGACCTCCAGGGTAGCCAAGTTTCAGAAGTTTTGCCACCTTGTCAAATGCTTCTCCTGCCGCATCGTCACGGCTCCTTCCCAGGAGTCGAAAAGTGACCGTATCCTCAACAAAGAAGAGACTGGAATGTCCGCCGGAGGCTACCAGCGCTATATAGGGAAAAGTAGGGGGAAAAGCAGGCGGCTTATTATCCAGGAGCACGGAAAGCAGATGCCCGGCCATATGGTCCACGCCCACATATGGTATCTTTTTGACCAGAGAGAGGGCCTTGGTAAAAGAAAGCCCGACCAGGAGCGATCCGACAAGACCAGGCCCCTGCGTGACCGCCAGACCGTCAAGGTCGTCTAAAGTGACATTGGCCCGGGTCAATGCCTCCTGCACCACCGGATAGATATTCTCGATGTGTTTTCGAGAGGCAATCTCCGGCACTACACCACCGTATTTTCCATGTATATCGATCTGCGAGTCAATGACGTTTGAGAGCAGGTCGCGGCCATCGGCAAGGACTGCGGCTGCGGTCTCATCGCAGGAGCTTTCAATTCCTAAAATGAGCATTTTGGGGGATACCCTCTTCCTTATTAAAGTAGTATCTCTGGAGTCGAGCAAGTCTGCGCAGCAGACAGCTGAGAAGGTGTCACAGGCGCCGGAGATGTGTGTGGTCAGGGCAATCAGCTATAGTAGTCCTAAAGAGCATGTCGGCGCAGCCGACAGCTGAGAAGTGGTCACAGGTGCCGGAGATGTGTGTGCTCAGGGCAATCAGCTATAGTAGTCCTATGCTGTTTGCCCTGACCGCGCGCAGATTCGGTGCATGGGGCTCCTTCTCAGCTGTCCGCTTGGGGGTATGAGCCCAACCACTCGTAAAACGAACAGCTTTCTTTGAGCAGGAGACATGCCTCGGTGATTGTTTCATCATTCATATGTCCGAGCATATCAAGGAAGAACAGATAGTTGCCGGGTTGACTCTTGATCGGCCTGGATTCGATCCTGGTCAGGTTGATGCCGCGCTCGGCAAATATCGTGAGCATATTGTGCAGAGCGCCTGGCCGGTCCAGGAGGCCGACGAGCAAGGATGTCTTGTCTTTGCCGCTTGCCGATGGAGATTGTTGACCAAGGACCAGAAAGCGGGTCGTGTTGCCTCTGTAGTCTTCAACTCCCTTGACAACAACCTGCAGGTGGTAGGTCTTGATTGCAAGTGAGCTTGCTATCGCCGCAACAGTCGGATCGTCAGCCGCCATCTTGGCAGCCACTCCCGTACTGAATACGTTCTGTCGAGGGACATCAGGCAGGTTCTTTTTCAGCCATTGTCTGCATTGCGCCAGAGGCTGGGCATGAGATGCGACCAGTTTTATATCTGTGAGTTCACCTGACTGATTGACAAGGTTGTGCGATATCTCGAGCTGGACCTCGGCGCAGATCTTCACGCGGCACTGCATAAATCCGTCCAGGGAGGAGGTGACTGAGCCTTCGATCGAGTTCTCTACCGGCACAATGCCGTACTGGACCCGGCCTCTTTCCACCTCATGAAAGATGTCTTCTATAGTCTCTACGGGCCGGTAGGTTGCTGAGCGACCAAAACATTTGACGCCGGCGAGATGGGAAAAGGTCGCCTCAGGCCCCAGATAGGCGACATCCACCTCCTTTTGGGAAAGTCGGCAGGTGGTGATGATTTCCCTGAAGATACTGGTAAGGGTTTGCTCCGGAAATTCGCCGTTATTTTCCTGAAGCAGTCTTTCAAAGATCTGCCTTTCCCGTAAAGGGTCCCACTTGGCCCTTTTGCTCCTGTTTTTAATCTGTCCGACCTTTTTCGCGCATGCAAGCCGTGCTTTCAACAGTGCGAGAAACTGCGTGTCAATCGCATCAATCTCATTGCGGATGTCTTTGAGGGATTCTTGTGTCTGGGCCATAATTAATTGGATACGGTTCTCATATTGTTGAGGTCGGATTATAACGGCAAAGCTGCATTTAACACGAAATCGCGCAGCAATTTCGTGTAGAATCTAAAATAAATTTCTTTGAATGGAAAGGATTATTATGCAAAGAGCCGACCATCAATCTTTCATGCTTGAAATATTGTCAAATATATTCTACCGTGTCATGACATATTTACTCTGCCGGGGTTCTCAATTCAGCTCCGGTTCTGGATCCTAATTAAAGATGAATTCGGTCGTGATGTTATGAAAGTTAAAAACTGGATAAAAAACGAGCCCATTACCATCAATCGGACAGCCCTGCTGCAGGATGCAGTGCAGTTGATGAAAAAACATTCTATTCGGCACCTTCCTGTCATGGAAGACGATCAGCTTGTCGGTTTTGTCACCGAGAGTGATCTTCGGCAGTTCTTGTTTCCTTCCATGGTTGAAGAGATTCCTGTCCATCAGGTGATGGTCTTGAATCCGATAACCATAAACTCCAATGCCAGTATCGAGTCGGCTGCCAAATTGATCCATGATTATAAAATAGGTGGTCTGCCTGTTCTCGAAAAGAAAAAACTGGTCGGTGTGATTACCGCCTCTGATCTTTTGTCTGCCTTTATTGAGGTAATGGGCCTTCTCAAACAGTCTTCCAGGCTGGATGTGATTGTTGGAAAAGAAGGCGGGGTTGAAGATGTAACCAGGATCATCAACGAGTATGGCTGTGAGATCATCAGTGTAGCAACAGAGAGTCACTCCTCACGGCAGAAGGTCTATTATTTCAGGCTTGAGAAAACCGATTTGACAGCGGTTGCGGAAGCGCTCGAAGAGGCAGGCTATAAGGTAGTGTCGGTAATGGATTAACCTCGGCTGATAGGTTTCCAATTTTCCAAATCTGCTGCGTCATCAGGTAACCCGCGTAGCGAACTACAGCGGATTGCCTTCTTCCTTGCATCTTTGGTAAAATTGAAAACCTATCAGCCGAGGTGTTTTTGTTATACTGGATCAATAAAATATTTGATATATCCGGAAGGGACTGAAAAGGATGGGTAAGCACAAGGTGGAAAAGACATACGAAGAGATAAATGCCAGGATTCGGGCTGGAGAGGCCGTTGTCGTCACTGCCGAAGAGATGGTGGGGATCGTCAAGAAGGAAGGGCCTGAAAAGGCGGCAAAAAAAGTTGATGTTGTGACCACCGGGACCTTCTCGCCGATGTGTTCTTCCGGCGCTTTTATCAACATCGGTCATTCCACGCCAACGATCAAGGCGTCAAAGGTCTGGTTGAACAATGTGGCGGCCTATGGCGGCCTCGCGGCGGTTGATATCTATATCGGCGCGACCGAGGCCTGTGAAGACGATCCATTGAACAAGGTTTTTCCGGGTGAGTTCCTTTACGGCGGCGGTCATGTTATTGAGGACCTGGTCGCAGGGAAAAAGGTCCATATCCGTGCGGTCGGCTATGGGACGGATTGTTATCCGAATAAGGTGGATGAAAAGGTCGTCACCTTAAAGGAACTGCCATATGCCCTTCTGGTCAATCCCAGGAACGCCTATCAGAACTATAACTGTGCGATTAATCTTTCCGACCGGACAATCTATACCTATATGGGGACCTTGAAATCGAATGGGAAAAATGCGACCTACTGCAGCGCCGGAGAGTTGAGTCCCCTGATGAATGATCCTCTCTATAGGACAATCGGCCTGGGAACAAAGATCTTTCTTGGCGGCGGCATAGGTTATGTGACCTGGCATGGGACCCAGCACAAACCGAATGTTGCCCGAGCAGACAATATGACCCCCTTGACACCTGCCGGCACCCTCATGGTCCAGGGAGATCTGAAACAGATGTCTTCCCGCTGGCTGAAAGGGGTCAGTATGCAGGGGTATGGAAACACGCTGACTGTGGGGATAGGGGTCCCGATTCCGGTTTTAAATGAAGAGATTGCCGCATACACAGGCGTGTCGGATGAGGAGATCTTTACCCAGGTTGTTGACTATGGGTATGATTATCCCCACGGCATTGCCAGAAACTATGGAAAGGTCAGTTATGCGCAGCTGAAAAGCGGCCGGATCGAGGTCAACGGCAAAGAGGTGTCTACTGCGCCTTTGTCCAGTGTCGTAAGGGCGCGTGAGATTGCCGAGACATTGAAGAAATGGATTCTCGATAAGAAGTTTGTCCTTGAAAAACCTGTTACACAGATGCCATCCAAATAAATTTCTACTGTGCGGTTAGCAGTAAGCGGTTAGCGATTAGCTTAACTGCTTGGTCTTCTTGGTTCTTTTAGCTAACGGCTAACTGCTAAAAGCTAAAAGCTGTGAGCCCAAACAACACGAACCTTACTGCCCTGTCTGAAAAACACGAAAGGCTTAAGGGCATCATAAAAGAGGCGGGCAAGGCTGCTGTTGCCTTTTCCGGTGGTGTTGACAGCACATTTCTCTTGAAGACGGCCCATGAAGTCCTGGGAGAAAACGTTCTTGCCGTATATGCCGAAAATTCTCTGCAGCCGCCTGATGAAGCGGAGAACGTACGGATACTTGTCAAGGATGAAATCGGCTGTCGTCTGGTTGTTGTCAACGTGGATCCCCTGTTGCTGCCTGAGTATGCCGAAAACCCTCCTGACCGCTGTTATATCTGCAAAAAAAAGATATATTCAGAATTTTTCGTCACCATACAGCGTTTCGGTATTTCATGCCTTATGGATGGCACCAACCTGGACGATCTGAGTGAAGACCGGCCCGGCCTCTTCGCCATCCGTGAACTTGGGGTACAGACACCACTTGCCGAGGCAGGGCTGACAAAAAGGGAGATTCGGCAGCTCAGCAGGTCGCAGGGGATTTCTACCTGGAACCGGCCTTCATCGTCCTGCCTTGCAACCCGTATCCCGCAAGGGGTTTTAATAACCAGGGACAAGCTTTCACTCGTCGCCCGCTTGGAAGGCCATATGCATTCCCTGGGTTTTTATGGGTGCCGGGTACGGCTGGACAGGGACGGAATTGTGCTTGAGGTGGTCGAGGATGATGTCGTCCTACTTTGTAACACTGCATTGCGATTAGAGGTCAATCGTTTCTTTGCCGAGGAGGGATTTGGAAAAGTTCTGCTTGATCTTTCCGGGCGGAAAAACGACCTGATTGGAGTTTAATGAAAAGCTGAAATGCTTTGTTTTCTGCTACAGATAAAGAAAAAAATAAAATAACATCACCTTTTTTGTTTGACAATCACACTGCATTTTATTAAATCGGCAGTATTCATTTGATTAAATCTACAGTTTCATTGTCAGAAGAGGCTTCACAAAGAACGTGCAAGTCAAGAATAAAAATACATGAGGGAGGGAAAGGTATGAATAAGAGCGAATTGGTTGATAGTATGGCAACAACTGCTGGACTCAGTAAAGCTGCATCAGAGAAAGCGCTTACTGCCCTGCTTGATACCATTACAGGTGCTTTGTCCAAAGGCGACAAAGTTACACTGGTAGGTTTTGGTACATTTTCTGTTTCTAAACGTGCAGCTCGTCAAGGCCGTAACCCCCAGACCGGCGCAGCAATCAAGATTGCCGCAAGGAAAGTTGCCCGTTTCAAACCAGGCAGCAAGCTTGCCGATGCAGTAAAATAATCAACCATACTGCTGCATTCTCAAAAAAAAAGAGAATACATATCTCCTGAATTCGTATTTTGAATTCGTATTAATATAGTTATTGACGCACCCATTCACTAACGGTGATAAGTTAATATGACTGCAGCCTCAGAGTGAAGTCCTGCATACAGGATAACGTGACCATCAGAAGCCGGGATTCAGATTTTTTGAGAAAATCTGAATGCTGGCTTCTTTGTTTCGCAAACAATATCTACCTTGTCAACATAGTGATAGATTCCGGGTCGGGACGTGGCTCAGTCTGGTAGAGCACAGCGTTCGGGACGCTGGGGTCGGAGGTTCGAATCCTCTCGTCCCGACCATTGAAATGAAAGGCCGAAATCCGTATAGCAAAGGGTTTCGGCCTTTTTGTTTTGCTGTAACTATTCAGGTGGAGCCAAAAACTTAGCCTAAACACCATCCTGTAACTGTTCAGAAGTGCCCCAGATGTGTACCCATCCGGGCATAAACTCCAGCAGGCTGGAGAACAGGTAAGCGGAGCGGAGCGAAGACTCCGATAGTTGTCCTATGTGAACCAGCCTGATCGTGTGCAGCTCAACTCCGTATGGAGAAGCGGATGGGGTGCTACTGAATAGTTACGTTTTGGTAAGGAAACCAGATCCCGGCACAGTCAATTGATCCCGGTTTCATAGAGAGAAAAGAAGCCTGAAATGAAAAAGAATTCCGGATGGCTCGCAACAGTTCATTACGGCTGGTTCATTGTTGCCGCCGGACTGCTCTGCAATTTCGGCTCTATCGGCATAGGCAGGTTTGCCCTTGGCATGCTGCTCCCTGCAATGGCAACAGGCCTGGATCTGTCCTATGCCCAGATGGGATATATCAGCACCTTTAATTTTGTCGGCTATCTTGTCTCTGTGCTTGCCTGCGGACCACTGGTCAAAAGATTCGGTTTCCGGAACCTTATTTTCTTTGCCTTGATCCTTGTCGGCGTCACCATGGGCCTCGTCTTTTTTGTCAAAGACTTTCTTACGGTCCTGGTCCTTTATACTCTGACAGGGGTCGGGACAGGTATGTCAAATGTTCCCATAATGGCCTTGGTCCCTGCCTGGTTTAAGAGCAGTCTTCGGGGCAGGGCAGCAGGTTTTATTGTTGTGGGAAGCGGAGTTGCCATTCTCCTTTCCGGGTGGCTTATACCTTTTTTGAACAGTTTGGTTTTAACTGACGGCTGGCGGGTAAGTTGGCTGGTCCTGGGGGTGATTGTCTTCTTTATTGCCTTTATCTGCCGGCTGGTGTTGCGGGATTCGCCGGAGGAGGTCGGATTGACCGCACTCGGAAGCGAAAAGATTGAGCGGGAGCGTGTAAGGGCCGTTCAGGAAGACGGTCCGGAACCTCTTGGAAAGGCTGAAATTCTTCATGTCGGCGCCCTCTACTATCTTTTCGGCTTCTCGTATGTCATTTATGCCACGTTTCTGGTCACCTCCCTGGTCCAGGAGCGGGGCTTTTCAGAGGTTTATGCGGGCCAGTTATGGTCGTTGGTCGGACTCTTAAGCCTTGTCTCAGGCCCTGTGTTCGGGGCGTTTTCCGACCGGTTCGGCAGAAAGGCAGGTCTGATGACCGTGTTCGGGCTTCAGACTGTGGCCTATCTACTGGTTGCCCTCAATCTGACCGAGACCTCTCTCTATCTCTCAATATTCTGTTACGGGATAGTGGCCTGGAGTATCCCTTCGATCATGACTGCCCTGATCGGAGACAGGGTCGGGCCGGATGAGACCGCGCGGATTTTCGGGATTATTACCTTCATCTTTGCCATCGGCCAGATTGCAGGACCGGCCATGGCCGGACACCTTGCCGAGACTTCAGGCAGTTTTTCCGGCAGCTTTCTGGTCGCATCGGCCTGTACGGCAGCAGGCGTTATTGGGGCGTTTTTTTTAAGGAAGGAGCGGAGATAAACAGAAAGTTGCCGGATAGTCCGTACTGGATATTGCGTAATGCAAGGGGAGGGGAGGATATTAAAGTTTTTAAAATCCTTGCCTTCCAAGAAACAAGAAGAGCGAGATGAGTATCAGGCAGACAATGATGAGTTGGTAATTTCTTTTTCTTCGCGGGTCCATCTTACACCTCCTTAGTAATACTCAGGATACAGCTTTTTTGCGCATGCCGGGCAGAGGCAATGGGTAAATTCGACCTCCAGGTGGTCCTGGAAATAGTCTTCGATATTTTCCCATAGCTCCTGGTCGTTTCGTATCTTTTTGCAGGATGCGCAGATCGGTATGAAGGCCTGCAGGGTTGTGATTTCGTCTAAGGCCAGTTGAAGGTGCTGCACCAGGTCTTCGGTGGCAACTTCCTTGTTTTTCCGTATCGTGATATCCCTGGCAAAAGCCATCAGTATTTTTCGGTTGTTGATCTGAACCATGGTGCTGGTGATCTCAACCGGAATGGCCCTGCCGGACTTATGGCGATGCGTTGTTTCGAACTGGATACTCTCGCCGGCCAACTGTTTTTTGATCCGTTGCCGGATATCCGGACGGATCTCTCTCTTGTTGATGTCATAGACTTTCAGTTGAAGCAGTTCGTCCCGAGCATAGCCGAGACGTTCGGCAGCCTTTGCATTACAGTTCACAAAGGAACCTGTTTCAGGGTCGATGATGAAAACAGAATCGCCGGCATAGTCAAATATGCTTTTATACTCCAGCAACGATTCACGTAGGGTCTTTTCCGACAGCTTATACTCTCTGAGTTCCGCTGTCAGATTTTCTACACGCGACTCAAGATCTTCATAGGTAGGTTTTTCAGGGGGCATTGATCAGCGTTCCTTTCCGACCGATAACAAAATAATACATAACAAGATACCCTAAGATTCAAGCTTATCGCAACTGTATCACGCAGAATTTTGTGTATTCTTATTAATAATGGACAATTCAGGTTGGGATTTGAGGCCTTTGTCCCGACATTTTCTGGTGAGGTTGTGTCCAGAAACTGATGTGTTTCTCCGGCGTTAGATTTGAGATGCAAAGGCAGCGCCTCTCTGTATTCCTTTATGCAAGCGGAATATAGGTTTTTTGGTAGCTTCGGCATCGAAATTGCAAAAAAAAGTAGGACATAAAATTCCTCACAGAAACGATGAACTCTGTGGGGATAAAAAAGAGCATTCTTTTGAAGAATTAAGACAACAATGTCAGAAAATCCTTGGCAAAATATAATGTATTTGGTTAAGCTTTTTTTAAACAAAAAGAAGAGAAAGAAATGTCTGAAGAAGAAGCAATAGAAATCCTGAAACTGAGCCCCATCTATTCCCGCCTTGATCTTGCTTCCCGTAAGATTTTGATTAAGGAATTCCGTTCTGCATACATCGAGGCTGATACTCAAACAATAAGCCTGGATCTGCCGAAAATGGATCCCCCTTTCATTCATGGATAAAAAAAGACGACCGTACATCATAGCGGTTTGCGAGATATGTATTCTTATCGTTGTGGTGTCGGTTCTTCTGGTCATGCATCGGCCACCTGTCATTTCAAGGGTTGAGGGTCTGCAAATCCTCTATCAGTCTATCAGCACGCCGGAGGATATACGGTCTCTGAGCGGAACCAGGGTCCCTCCCATTGCCTACACCAATGTTGTTTCTTTTGAGGGTCTTCAGGTAGGAGAGAAGAAAAAGAAGTTTTTTGATCTCCTGCTCCCGGCAGTTCTGATAAGTAAACATAAACTCTTGAGGCAGCGTGAAAGGGTGCTTGCGTTTTTACGGAAAGACCATCTGACGGACGCTGAAAAGTCATATCTTGACCGGCAGATGAAAAGATTCAAGGCCGGGGATTACGACGAACTCTTACGGAAGATGCAGGTCCACCCCACGAGTATTGTCCTGGCCCAGGCAGCGATTGAAACCGGATGGGGAGCGTCCCGGTTTTTCAGAAACGCCAATAATGTCTTTGGGATCTGGTCGTTCCAGGATGACGAAGCACGGGTCCGTGCCAGGGAAACACGGGACGGTAAAGTGATTTACGTAAAAAAATACGCCTCACTCATAGAATCCGTAGACGATTATTTCCTTACCCTTGCAAAAGGCCCGTATAAAGAGTTTCGCAAGGCCCGGGTTTCACTGACAGACCCTTGGCAACTTTCCGGATATCTCACAAAGTACAGTGAACAGGGTGACGAGTATATCCGGAAGCTGCACATGGTCATCAACGCGAATAACCTCGTGCAGTTTGATACATTTCAGGTCGATCCTGCCTTTATATCAGGAGGATGAGCGTCGGTTGACAGCGGCGGATGTTCATGCGCGAGATCAGGCTCGCCGGTATGGCGTAAAATCCATGCCCGCACCTCGTCCCGCAACATCAGGGCTGCGGTGAAATGATCGCTATTTGCCTTCCGTAAAAATTCTTCCGGCTGCACCGGTTCCCCAACAAGCACGTTGATTGAGCCGTGCCTTGGAAACCAGGACTCTGCACGCAAGATCGAACGTGTGCCTCTTATGGCGATCGGCGCCACCGGCAGATTCCCTTTGATCGCGGTCTCAAAGGCGCCCAGCCGGAACGGCAGCAGACCGGGCATCCGCATAAAGGTCCCTTCTGCAAAAAATAAAAGGGTTCGGCCGGCCCGGCCTCTTTCCATAAGCGCCTTCGCATCCTCGACCCCTTTCCGCTGCTCAAAACGCTCGACAAACTCAGTGCCTAACCGCTGTAACCCGGTGCGGACAAAAAAAGACTTTTGAAGCTCTGCTTTGGCGACAAAACTTAAAGAACAGGGCAGCAGGGCTGACAGGACAATGCCGTCAAGATAACTGGCATGATTTGCCACCAGGACACAAGGGGTGGCAGGCCCTGGTAAATTATCAAGTCCTTCTCCCTTTATCCTTACGCCTGCCAGACGAAAGACAGCCCGCAGAATCACACGCAAAGAGCTCCAGCGCCAGGACTCTACAGGAAGCGCAACCGTCAGGATCCAGACCAACGGGGCGGCAAGGCCGAACAGGAGCCAGCTGTATGCGGCATAAGCCGATGCTGCCACGCGTCGCTTAAACTGCCGTATCTGCGGCATGGCGGCAGTAAAGAAGAAACGGGCCACCTGCAGCCACACGGCCCGTTGCGGTCTGCCGATCTCGCCGCGTTCATAAAGCTCTCGGCTGGCAGCACGCCGTATCTTGCCGCTCGAAGTCTTGAGCACGGTATTGGGCGGCGCCAGCACGACTTCATCAGGAGGGGCGCCGGTGAGATCATTAACAACCGTATTGATGGCGACCCGTAAATCCAGCAAGGAATCAGGGCTTCGTTTTCTGGTTTCAGCAAGCACAATGAAGCGTTCCGTGGCAGAGTCGGGATCGATGCTGCCGAACGCTGCGACGTTGCCCTTGCGCACTCCCTCGATTTTTCCGATCGCCTCTTCCAGTTCTTCAGGATAAATATTACGGCCTGCCCGGATGATAATATCCTTGCTGCGACCGGTGATATATACTTCACCGTCAGCGATATAGGCCATATCACCGGAATCGAGCCATTGGCCGTGAAAGAGGCTGCCGGTTTTCTCCGGGTTCCTGAAATAACCACTGGTGGATGAGGGCCCTTTAAACTGCAGCCGGCCCTCCTGCCTGTCCGGAAGTTCCCGGTCTGCATCATCAACAATGCGAATCTGATGACCTGGCAGCGGCCGGCCGCATCCGGCGAGCGTAAGCGCCTTGTTCTCCGAGGCGGCAGCAACTATTGCCTTGCCCGAGGCCATCAGTTCCTGCCGCTTGATCCGGTCTGTTGTCGGTCCCCGGCCCAGGGGCGGAAAGGCCAGACCGACCGATGATTCGGCAAGACCATAAACCGGCATCATGGTTTCGGGGCGGAAACCAAAACGAGCAAAACGTTCGGAAAATTTGAGAATGATGGCAGGACTTACCGCCTCGGCGCCGTTAAAGGCGCACCGCCATGAACTCAAGTCCAGGCCTTCAATATCCTTGTCATCAACCCGCCGCAGACAGAGTTCATAGGCAAAGTTGGGGGCGGCGGACAAGGTGCCGCGATAACGGTGAATGGCCTTAAGCCAGCGTGCCGGCCGGGCTATAAAGGCAAGGGGTGACATGACAATCAGGGGGCAGGCGTAATAGAGGCTGCCGAACCAGGCGCCGATCAGTCCCATATCGTGATACAACGGCAGCCAGCTGATAAAAACGTCACGTGATGTGACCTCAACCGCCCTGCCCATTGCCCGGACATTGGCCAGCAGGTTGGCATGGCTTAAGACCACGCCCTTGGGCATGCCGGTGCTGCCTGAAGTGTATTGAAGAAAGGCGGTATCATCGCCGCCAAGGGCAGGGAGCCTTACGGTCTGCGTCGAATCGGCTTCAATTGCCACTTCTTCAAAGGTTACTATCTTCTTCAGGCCGGCCGCCTTCTGATGCATCAGCCTTGCAAACTGTTTCGCCTCAGGCATGGTAATCATCAAGAGGGCCAGACTGTTGGCGGCAATGGCTGCATGCCGGTGCAGATGTTCTTCGATCTGCTTGATGCGACCGGGCGGGTAAACCGGCACCGGCACCCCGCCTGCCAGCAGGATGCCGAAAAAGCTCATGAAATAATCCCGGCCGGTGGGCAGCATGATGAGCACGGATTCGCCGCAGGAAACACCATGGCGCTGCAGGCCGCATGCGACCTGTTCAGCGCCCTGCCAGAGGTCTCCGTAGGTGATAACCTCTCCTTCATCCTCATCGTTGTACAGCCGGATATGGGGGCGGTCCGGATGGGCCGCAACGTGCCATTTCAATACCTCAACCAGGGTTGCCGCATTGTGCGGCACGGTTTCCGCAACAAGCGGCTGCACCTTGTCTGCTTCAGCCGGAACAGCCCCTCTGATTCTGCTGCCTGCCCCAAGCACGGCCCGCAGGAAATCGCGGGGTGTTTCCGCTGTGGTCAAGACTTGTTCGCTCAGGGAGATATCAAAGGCATTTTCGAGTCTGGCCAGAAGTTCCACACGGGTCAGACTGTCAAGGCCCAGGTCCCGGTCCAGTGAACTGTCAAGGGTAATAAGAAGGAGGTCGTGGGAGTGGGGTTGCAGCTCGACAACAAGCTGTCTGATAATTGCCAGCAAGCGGTCTGCGGCTGATAGTTCTGCTGAACCTGCTTTATTTCCCACGGTTTGATCGCCGTTCATTATACTTTTGATGGTATGATGGACAGTTCTGCAAAGTCAAGGGAAGAAGAATGGGTTATTCAACCCAGGCCGCGATTTCTTCTGTTTTCACCCGTGTGGTCCGCATCGAGTTTGCCGGGGCTTCCATGTCCGGGTAGCCGATTGATAATCCGAGGACGATCCGTTTTGTCTCAGGCAGGGACAAAAACTGCTTTATCTCCCGTGAATAGTCAGTCACAAAGGCCTGAGGCACGGTGCCAAGGCCTGATGCATGGGCCGCGAGCATCAGGGACTGGGCAAAAAGTCCGATGTCAAAGAGCGACCATTGTGAAAGAGAGGCGTCCTGATAGAGGTAGATCGCATGCGGGGCGCCGTAGAAGTTGAAATTCACCTTTTTGGCCTGGATGATGATCTTTGGGTCACCCAGATCGATGCCGAATTTTTCCTTTCTGCTTTGCACCAGTTCCGCGATTCTCTCCTGCTGGGCCTTGGGCCATGGGCCTGGTTCCGGAATATCCGGGCATTTTTCCGTGCCCTTTTCAAGCAGGTCGAGCATCATTTTCGAAAGGGACTCTTTGGCTGCGCCGGAAAGGATAATGACCTCCCAGGGCTGCGTATTTTTATAAGACGGGCTCCATTTTGCCGTCTCTACAACCTCCATCAGAATGTTTTTCGGCACTGGGTCGGATTTGAATTTTCGGATACTCATCCGTGTTTTGATACATTCAAGAGCGTCCATAGCTTTCTCCTTGGGGATTTATCATTTGTCATCAGCAAATCCGGGTTCCAGGTTCCGGGTTTTAGGGACAACTTTGAACGTTGAACTATGAACCACCTAGCGTATCAGGATCTGGATGAATTTACCTTCTTTGGTGAATTCGGCGTCCCATCCGGTTCCCGGGGAGCCTGTTACAGCGGGAGAATCGTCCGATACCCTGACGATCCATCTTTGGTCGGTATAATGAAACAGGTCGTATCGCACTCCAAAGTTTTTAAAGAGGTCTTTGTACTTGTCCAGATCGGACTTTTCATCCATAATGTGGGGTCCTTATCAGATTCTTAGCCGCGCCATTCTGAGAGTTTATCTCTCTGGTCTGTAATTACTTATTTATATTTTTTTATTTACGTAGTTATTTGTCCAAAATTTGCTTAATCGCATCCTCCAGCCCGTTGATGTCAAATGGCTTGGCAATGGCTGCCAGAAAACCGTAATCGCGGAAATTTTTCATGACATCGTCTTCGCTGTATCCGCTCGCAACGATTGCCCTGACATATTTGTCGATTTTCAGCATTCGTTTAATCGTTTCAGTCCCGCCCATTCCCTTCCGGATACTCAAGTCAAGGATAACGGCATCAAAGGGTCTCCGTTCTTTTTTGGCCTCAATAAAGAGCTTGAGCGCCTCTTCTCCATTGCGGGCGGACTCGTAGTCGTATCCAAGGGATTCCAGGATATCACCGGTGACCTGGATAATGAACTCCTCATCGTCCATCAGAAGTATGCGTTTTGGTCCTCTTTTCGATGGTGCGTATGGTGTGGAGTCTAGCGCCGCCTGTTCAGAACCCGCCAGGGGTTCTATCTCTATCGCCGGGAGATAGATATAAAACACTGCCCCGCGTCCTTTTTCCGATTCCGCCTGCAGACAGCCTCCATGCCTTGTTATAATCGAGTGACAGATTGCCAGGCCGAGTCCCAGGCCTTTCTGGGAACACTGTTGCTTGGTTGAGAAATACGGGTCGAAGATCTTGCCGACAATCTCTTCCGGGATTCCGGGGCCGGTGTCCGACATGGTGATTTTGAGATATTTTCCCTGTTTGAGAGGGAGCGCGCTGTTTGGATTGATAGTTACATTTTCTGCTGTTATTGATATTTCCCCCCCTCCGGCATGGCCTCATCCGCATTCACGAGCATACTGTGAAAGACTTGAGAAATCTGCTCCGTGTCTATTTTGGTCGACCGGATATCTTGCGGGATGTTAATGGTGACGTTGGAGGAAGATCTGGCCTGAAAGGCGGAACAGGCATTGGTTATCAGTGCGGTGATGGAGGTGGCACGCTTAATAGGCGTGCCTCCCTTTGAGAAGGTCAAGAGCTGCTTGGTCAACTCCCTTGACCGGTCGATGGCGGTTGAAGAATTCTGAAGCAGCAGTTCCGCCTTGCCACCCGGGACACTGAATTTTCTGGCAAGTTCGATATTGCCGAAAATGGCGGTGAGCAGGTTGTTGAAGTCATGGGCAATGCCGCCGGCAAGAATCCCTAAGGATTCAAGGTTCTTCGACCGGTTTACTTCCTCCTGCATCATTTCGCATTCAATCCTGGTTTCATAGAGTTTCAGAAAGACATTTACCTTGCAGAGGAGGATGTCCGCGTTGATCGGTTTGAAGAGATAATCAACAGCCCCTGACTGGTATCCTTTGAAGATATGCTGTTCGTCTTTGCTGATCGCTGTAATGAAGATGATCGGAATATTTCTGGTCTGCCTGTTGTGCTGCATCAATGAGGCGGTTTCAAAGCCGTCCATGCCGGGCATCTGGACGTCCATGAGCACCACCGCGAAATCATGCGTGACCATCAGGGTTAATGCCGCATTTCCGGAGAGGGCGCTGTAGATATCGATGTCCAGTTGCTGGAGGGTTATCTCAAGGGCGCGGATGTTTTCCAGGCGGTCATCGACTATGAGTATTTTTGCCCTGGTGTTCGGCATGTTTTTCTCCTTGCCATCATGCAATAAATGTCAATCCTACAGATGAGTATATTTGCTGATAATCGAAGTTGTCAACCTTTTGATATAGTTATTAAATAACGAGTGCCTTCTCCATCCGTTATTACAGTTTCACAATTTCGGCGTTCATTCGATTTTTTTTCTATAAATATTCAGTTTCTTGTTAAATCCGGCAAACTGGTCTTGAACAGAAGAACCCAGCAGAGTCTCCTTGGCGCCGAGGCAGAGAAAGCCACCCCTGATAAGGCTTTTGCTGAGGAGATTGAGGACCCTGTCTTGGAGTTCCTGGTTGAAATAGATAAGGACATTACGGCACAGTATGAGGTGCATCTCACCGAATGACTCGTCCGTCACCAGGTTGTGTCTGGCAAAGGTGAGGTTATTTTTCAGCGTCTGAGACATGATCACGGAGTCGTACTCGGCCTGGTAGTATTCCGAAAGGCTTCTGGTTCCGCTTGATTCAAAATATGAGGTGTTATACTCCTTGAAACGGTCAATCGGATAAATACCCTTTTTGGCAGTGTTCAGGGCGGCTTCGTTAAAATCCGTGGCATAGATGGTGGTCCGGTTGTACAGGCCTTCTTCCTTTAGAAGGATGGCGATGGAATACGCCTCCTCGCCGGTAGCGCAACCGGCATGCCAGACCTTGAGAAAGGGATAGGTTGCAAGATAGGGGGCCACCTCTTTCCGCAAGCCCCGATATACCTCCGGGTCCCGGAACATCTCCGTGACCGGGATGCTGAATTTTTGCACGAGATCCTGAAAAAAGGACTCGTCATAAAGGAGTCTCCCTGTGAGTTCGGTTATCCCCTCACACTCAAGATGAGCCACGGCATGTTTTATCCTCCGTTTCATGGAGGCCTGGGCATAATTCCTGAAATCGTATCCGTATCGTCTTGAGATCGCCTCCAGCAGGAGATGGATCTCAATATCTTCGATCTCTTTTTTGTTCATAAGAAGGTTTACCGATACAGCCACACCCGCATCATGGAAAAGAGTCTGCCCTCTTCCACCGGTTTGGCAAGGTAGTCGTTGGCGCCTGCATGCATGCATTTTTCTCTGTCTTCGGGCATTGCCTTGGCGGTGAGCGCTATGATCGGCAGATTCCTGAACCGGGTGTCTTTTCGCAGGTTTCGTATTGCTTCGTATCCATCCATGATCGGCATCATGATATCCATGAGTACAAGATCAAAATCAGATTCCTGTGCGATTATGTCAAGCGCGTGCCGGCCGTTATTTGCGATCATGACGTGCATGCCGCGTTCTTCCATGATCTTTGAAAGGGCAAAAGAATTTCGCATGTCATCGTCAACGAGAAGGATTTTTTTGTCCTTGAACATCTCGTCCTGTTCATAGAGGTTTGCTATCATCATCTTCTTCTCGTCCGGCAGGTTGTCAACAATCCGGTGGAGGAAAAGGGCGGTTTCATCAAGGAGCCTCTCTTCCGACTTGACTCCCTTGATGATGACCGAGTCGGTGTAGCGGTTTAAAATCAAACCTTCCTCATTGGTAAGGTCTCTGCCGGTGTAAACTATAACCGGCGGGATCTTGATGCCGGCTGTTTTCTCAAGCATATCAAGCAACTCTATGCCGGTCATGTCCGGGAGCCCCAGGTCGAGGATCATGCAGTCGAATTTTTTCTCCTTAAATGCCGCAAGCACCTCTTTCCCAGATGTTGCCGTTGTAATATGGACATCACTGTTGCCGATCAGTTTGGCAATTTCAGCCGATAGGATTTCATCGTCCTCTACCAGCAGAAGTTCGCTTAAGTCCCGTGAGATAATATGGTCAAAACGGTTAAAGGCTTCCTGGAGCTGCTCCTGTTTGACCGGTTTGGTCAAAAAGCCGACCGCGCCTTTTTTATAGGCATCAACGGTCCGTTCCTCAACCGACATCATGTGGACCGGGATATGCCTCGTATGCTGGTCGGTCTTGAGCGATTCCAGCACCTTCCATCCGTCCATGGATGGAAGTTTAATGTCAAGGATGATCGCATTCGGAATACATTTTCTTGCCAGGGTGAGACCATCCCTGCCGTCTGCTGAAACAAGACATTTAAACCCGGTTTCATGGCCTTGACGGAAGAGGACTTTGGCAAAGTTCAAATCATCCTCAACAATCAGCAGGACCTTGTCATTTTCCAGCAGGTTGTCTCTGTCATCCGGAAGAGGGGGGGCAAGGGAAATTGGTGGCTGCAGATCATCCTGAACGGTAAATTCTCCACTGTCAATTCTGTCGCTGTCATCCTCTGTTTCGGCTGTGTCCGTGTCCTCGGTTTCAACCTTTTCAGGCATTGTATACGGCAGATAGATGCTGAAGGTGGAGCCGGATTCAGGAGCACTGGTCAGCTGCAGTTCACCGCCAAGAAGGGCGGCAAGCTCTTTGGAGATGGAAAGTCCAAGACCGGTGCCGCCGTACTTTCTGGAGGTGCTTCCGTCTTCCTGTCTGAATGCTTGAAATATTTCCTTATGCTTTTCTTGCGATATGCCGATGCCGGTGTCCCGGATACTTATGGTCAGTGTTTTTTCCGGGGTAAGCCCAACAGCAGTAAGATCTGCATTCTTGTCAGCAGGCGCGATCCGAACAAAAACTCCTCCCTCTTGCGTAAACTTCAAGGCGTTTGCCATCAGGTTTCTGATGATCTGTTCCAGCCGATAGCGGTCGGAAATTATGGAAGGCGGAGCCTCATGCGTAATTGTGATGGAAAAATCAAGACTCTTCTCGTCAAGCAGGTGTTTGAAGTTTCTCTTGAGCCAGTGGGACAGGTCTGCCAGGGAAATTTTGTTTCTGGCAACGTCCATCCGCCCGGCCTCGATTTTGGAAAGGTCGAGGACTTCATTAATGAGCTGAAGGAGATCATTGCCGCTGTTATAGATGATATGTGCAGATTCCACCTGTTGCTCGGTCAGGTTGTTGTCCCTGTTACGGGAGAGATTACGGGCAAGCAGGAGCAGGCTGTTCAAGGGTGTGCGGAGCTCATGCGACATATTTGCCAGAAACTCGGATTTGTATCTGCTGGCCAGAGCAACCTGTTCCGCTTTCTTTTCAAGTGCGCCTCGTGCCTTTTGAAGGTTTTCGTTTTTTCGCTCGATCTCACTCTTCTGGTGTTCAAGACGGTCGGTTTTGTCTTCCAGTTCCTCGTTTATTGCCTGCAGCTGCTCCTGCTGGTTTTTTAAAAGGGATTCGCTCTCACGCAGGTTCTGGGTCTGTTCTTCAAGTTCTTCGTTTGTCGCTTTCAGTTCCTCCTGCTGCGTCTGGAGTTCTTCAGACTGGACCTGTGATTTTTCGAGAAGTTGATTTATCCTGGACCTGGACTGGGCCGTATGGATCGCAATTGTGATGTCATCGGTTATCCGGTCGAGGAGCGCCGTGTCCTTTTCGGTAAATGTCGTAAAGGACCCGAGTTCCAACACCCCTTTGAGGGAGTTTTCATAACGGAGAGGCAGAGCAGCGATGTTCTTCGGCACAGCCTCGGCAGTACTGGTGACAAGACGGATGCAATCGTCCGGGATATCGTTGATCATGATCCTTTTTCCTTCCTGTGCAGCCTGACCGGAGACGCCTTCCCCGATTGAAAAAGATTTTCTATGGGGCTGGTCTTTTGCGGTCGCATAGGAAGCGGTCAGTCGCAGCAGTTGATCTTCGTCAGCAAGGTACACGGCGCCGGTCTGAATATCGAGCTGTTCGGACAGGGCGGAGAGGATGCTGTGGCCAAGTTCTTCTATGTCCTGCTCGCCCCGCAACCGTTCGTTGATCGCGGCATGGCCTTCCTGCAGGCGATTTTCAAAGAGTGTCTGATCGAGCGCCTGGCGTATCTCCGTAATGTCGAGCATGCACTCCTGGGCGCCGATGATTTTTCCGGAATCGTCAACCATGGGAGAGCCGAAATAGCGGATGGGGATTTTTGTGTCGCCCTTTTCGATCACGGTCTCCGAGACGATCGCTCTGTTTTCCAGCTTGGCCCGGGCAACGGCACAGTTGTCGGTGCGGCAATGTTCATTGCCGAAGAGTTCGTAGCAATAACGGCCTTCGCATTCGGAACGGGGCAGGCCGGCCATGGCCGCGCCGGCGGCATTGATATAGGTAATTCGGAAGTTGAGGTCAACCGTATGGGTCGGCACGGGCAGGCTGTCGAGGTTGTCGGCGAGAAGTTGTGCTTCCGTCAGGGCATTCAGGTTTGCCGTATGCATGGTTTTGAGCCGCAGTATCATGTCCTTTAAGGCGGCGCCGAGTTCGTCCTTGTCCGAGTATGGAGTAATCTGCACCTCATAATCACCCTTGGCAACCGAATCAGCCTGCCGGATGACGGTCGTGAGATTCTCCGCCATGCGGTTGACCGCGCTTCCAAGCCTGTCTTTTTCCCCTCGTATGTGAAAGGAATGCTCGAACTCGCCTCTGGAGACGGCTTCACAGATATTTGTTACGTCAAGCAGCGATTTGGCCATCTGGTTGAACGCCTCGGCCAGCTGGCCGATTTCGTCTTTTGAATCAACCGGCGCTCTGGTTTCGTAGTCACCTTCCGAGATCCCTTTTATCTTATCGATTACGGCATGAAGAGGGCCGGTTATGGCATTGGTGATGCCGCGGAACAGGACAAGTCCGGCAAAAAGAGCAATGGCGCAGAAGGCAAGTGCGGCCTGAGTCATCTTCTTTGCACGCTCCTGGGTTGCCAGAATCTGTTGGTCCTCGAGTTTGATGGCAGCGGCAACGATATAGCTGGCGTCGTTTTCGATCTCTGCTGCCGCATCTTTTAACTGAAACGAGAGAAGAGCAATTTGTTTTTCCTTGGCAACAAGCTCGTCAAAGGCCTGCCGGTAGAGATCGATCTGGGCCCTGATCGGAGCGACAAGCTCACGGGGCAGCTTTGCGGTAAGAAGAGAGGCGAGTAGTGTGTCAATTGTCTCATAGGTCTTCCGGACATCTTCTTTTTTGCGGTAAAGGAGGTAATCTTTTTCGTTTCTTCTGATTTCAAGGGCAAGGGCAAGTGAAGAAGGAATATGAATGGAGCCGATTGCGTCCTCCAGTGCGTAGGTCCTGATTATTTCGAGCAGAACAAGGGCTGTTTCATCCAGAGCGCCTTTCAGCCCGGATCGGTTGTCATGACCAACGACTTTGTGCGCCTCAACAACCTTTGTGAAGGTCGAGAAGTAC
The DNA here is from genome assembly GCA_030627725.1 of Desulfobulbaceae bacterium. GTDB lineage: Bacteria > Desulfobacterota > Desulfobulbia > Desulfobulbales > DAOVSZ01 > DAOVSZ01. The sequence goes on along the minus strand of DAOVSZ010000001.1, from coordinate 14,665 downwards.
TCCCTGGCGCGGGCCGGAATCCTTTCTGCTATGGCCAGGACCTGCCGTGCATGTGTTTCTGTAGCGGTTTGCTGGAGAGTCTGGTTGATTTGAAGGATGTTTCCTATATGCTTTTCAACCAGGGCAAGGTGTCTGCTGTCGTTGTCCAGGATAAAATTCGTTTCAGCCTGACGGCTTAGAATGATATGTGTGTTTATTTCCGTTGCCTTCCTGATTATCTGTTGCTCGTGATGAATGACATGGAGAAAACCCTTATTTACAATCTGCACGGTGATGTGATAAACACCCAGGGCAAGGAGAAAGAAAAATGTCAGGACAGAGGTCCCGACCAGCATCTTGGTTTTAATGCTGCTGTCTTTTAAAAGTATCATCAGATCTGGTCCCTTGCCTGTTTGTAGAGGTCCATGTCGTAGATAAGTTTTTCCAAGGTCCCCTCCTGATAGGCTGCGCTGACCCTGTTGTTGAGTTTCCCGAGTTCAACCATTGATTTGACCCAGAAGTTGGTCCCGCGTGTCCATGCCTCGTCATAATCAATCAGAAAATTGATTGTTGGAAGAGAGCGTTCTTCTATTGCAGCCGGATGGTTGAGCCAGCCTGAGACCTGTGAGATGGCTGTCGGCTGGTTTGTGTTAATAAAGAGGTTCGCCCGCATAAGAAGGGTTGCAAAAAGCCGGGATGTTTCCTGCTGGGCCCTGGTGAAGGAGTCCGTAGCAATGAGGCCGCAGCAGGGAATGCCGCGCCACTGTCCTTTGGGCGGGAGTTCACTGAGCTGGACGATGGTCTTGCCGATCCCGTCCGTTTCTGCCATGGCTGGAAAGGGCTGGTTGCAGACAAAGCCGTCAATGAGTTCGTTTTTCATGGATGGGACCAGGTTCTGCGGGCCGAACATATTGACCAGGGTGATCGGCACAGTCTGGTTGTCGATTTGCTTGCTGTACGCTATCCCTGCATTTTTGAGTGCGGTTTCAAAGATCAGGTTCTGGGTAGAGATGGCAGCCTTGTAGCCGATGATAAGGGGGGTCTTTGTCGTGCGCGCATACGCGATGAACTCGTCCCAGGTGTCTGCCGCAAGATCGTTTCTGAGTATAAGCGAGGTGCCGTTCGTCATCACCGGTGACAGGATACGCAGAGGTCCTCCCTGATCAATAAAATGAAGAGCGGACGGGATGCCGCCCAGGACCATGTCCGCCTCTCCGGTAATGAGTCTGCTGACAAGCTTTCTGCCTCCCCTTCCCGAGTCAAATCGGACCTCGGCAACGATACGGTCGTTATGGATGAGATCATACTTTTTCCTGAACTCGACCTCTCGAAGATATATTCCGCCGTTTTTTTTGAAATAATCAGGGTTTAAGGCAGCAATAAAGAGCGGCGCGTGATGGTCGTTCAGTGCATGGCCGACACGCAGGAGAGGCAGCTTTTCGTCAGTTTGTTTTCCGCACCCGACAGTCAGAAGGAGGAGAATAATGCTCAGTAAAACTGGGGAAAAACGTTTTTTTTTCATCTCATATTACCTCAGATCGGTAGAGAACGTATTGACTTTATTTCATAAATTTTATTTTAAATGAATTGTTGAAGGTCTGTCAAGTCAGAAGAGTTAACGGGTAAGGCAGAAGTGAGAAGGCAGAAAGAGGGAACAGTTCAAACATTTCAAGCGGTTCAAGCGGCTTAAACGGTTCAATCCTCACAGCGATTTACTGTTGCCGCTATCTTGCCTTTGTGGAGGAGGATATTCAGGCCGTCTCCCTTGCCGACCTGTTCGCTGGAAGTGACAATTTCACCCTTTTCTCCAGTCCTGACAATGGAATATCCACGTTTGAGTATTGCCCGCGGGTTCACTGCCTCGAGCAGTGAGGCGGATGTATGCAGTTTTGCCTGTTTCCGTTCAAGATGCATCTGTGTGGAGGTCTTCAGTGTGTTGATCAGTTCATCCAGATGCTGACGGTTCTTCACGATTCTGTGCCCCGGGGTGTGTTCTATGAGCCTTCCTGTCAGTTGTGTCACCAACAGCCTGCGGTTTAAGAGACGGTTTGTAAACGACTGGACCATGGCAGACTGGCAGTGGTCAAGGACCTGATAATAATGGGCCAGAAGACGTGTCGGGTCCCCCAGCATACGCCGTGCTGTTTTTGTCTGCGAGCGTGCCTGGATAAGCTTATTTTTGATCGCTGTTGCAAGCCGTATAGTTGTCTCGTTGAGTTGTCGAGAGAGTGTTTGCCGAGAGGGGAGGACGGCTTCTGCAGCAGCAGTCGGTGTCGGCGCCCGAAGGTCGGCAACAAAATCGGCAATGGTAAAATCCACCTCATGGCCGACTGCAGAGACCACGGGGATTGTTGAATGAGAGATGGCACGGGCGACCTTTTCTTCGTTAAAGGACCATAAGTCTTCTATCGAACCGCCGCCTCGGCAGATGACGATGACGTCTGATGTCTTTCTGTCGTTGGCGCACTCTATGGCGTCGACTATTTCATCTGCCGCGCCGTCGCCCTGGACCCGGACCGGATGTATCTCGACAGGCACGGAAGAAAAACGGTTCTCCGCCATGGTCAAAAAATCAAATATTGCAGCGCTGCCGGGCGAGGTTATAAGGGCGATTTTTTCAGGCAGAAAAGGAAGAGGCTTTTTAGATGCCTCATCAAAGAGACCTTCTTCGGCAAGACGTTTTTTGAGTTTTTCAAAGGTGATCTGCAGGGCGCCGGTCCCTTTGAAGTCAACCGTATCAACAATGAACTGATACTCGCCTCGCGGTTCGTAGACCGAGATGCGGCCGCGGCAGATAACCTCAAGGCCGTCTTCAGGGGTACAGGCCAGATAACGCTGCTGGGGCTTGAAAAGTACAGCCCGGATCTGAGAGACGTGGTCCTTCATGGTGAAATAGATATGGCCAGAAAAGGGACGCCTTACATTAGATATTTCACCAACAACAGTGACAAAGGGAAAGGATGTCTCAAGCAGACCTTTGATAGAACTTGTCAGTTCCGTCACTGATTGGATTCTGTGTCCGTAATGGTTTTGCATAGTGTGATTTCATCCTTGATTTTTCCACGTACAGTAAATATACTCACATGTTCTGTTATGACAACAGATAAGAATAACTGACACAACGATTACAAATACAAAACCGGATTACAAATACAAAACCGGCCGGGCCGGGTTCAGGAAAAACTTTATGACCGATCAAAGCGCTTTCAGTAAAAAGAAAATCGAAACACTTGCACCTGAAAAAACGAACCTGCTTGAGGAGATGAATCTGCCTCCACAGGTTATTTCATTTCTCAGAAAAAACAGTAAAATTCTGCAGATAGGGATTGCCTGCATTGTAATCGCCCTTATCGGTTCTTCTGTTTATAAGCACTTTGCCGAAGTGAAAAAGGAAAAATCAACCGCACTTCTTGCCGCGGCCCTTGTCGAAGAAACTCCGGATACGAGGCAGCTAAAGCTTGAAGATGTTCTTAAAGATTACTCAGACACTGCGGCAGCCCGGTGGGCCATGCTCCAGCTTGGCCATGACGCCTATGAGGCCGGGGACTATCCGAAGGCGATTGAAAATTACACAAAGGCGCTTGAAAAATTGTCTTCGTCCGACTCGCTCACTCCTTTTGTGCAGTACGACCTGGCGTATGCCTATGAGGAAAATAAGGATTTTGACAAGGCCTTGTCCAGCTATGCCGATCTGGCCAAGACAGCAAGTTTTGCCGCTGCCGGATATCTCGGCATGGGCAGGGTCTATGAAAAGAAACAGGAATGGGCGCAGGCAAAGGATTCCTATGAAAAGGCCAGGAGCTATGACGCGTTTCCGGTGAATGTCAAGGGGTGGGTTGACAGCAAAGTCACCGATTTAAGTGAAAAATTAAAAATTAAAAATTGATGTTTCCGTAAACAGTAAACAGTACACTGTCCTTATGGAGATTATACAATCGCCGAGTGATATGACATCCTGGTCGAACCGGATGATCGTTGATGGCGGAAAGATTGCCCTTGTCCCAACCATGGGGTACTTTCACGACGGCCATCTCGCTCTCATGAAAAGAGCAAGGGAAGAATGCGACCTTCTTGTTGTCAGTCTTTTTGTCAACCCCATTCAGTTCGGGCCGAACGAGGACCTTGATAAATACCCGAGGGACTTTGAGGGTGATGCTGCAAAGGTCGAACAGGTTGGGAGCGATGTCCTCTTTGCGCCGGATGCCTCAGCCATGTACCGGAGTCCTCTTACCCGGGTTGTTGTGAGTGGCCTCACAGAGACCCTCTGCGGGAGTGACCGGCCTAGGCACTTTGAGGGGGTGACCACGGTTGTTGCCAAGCTCTTTCATATCGTCAAGCCCCATGTTGCGGTGTTCGGTGAGAAGGATTTTCAGCAGCTGGCCGTGATCAGGAGGATGGTCGGAGACCTCAACTGGGATATCTCTATTGTCGGCCATCCCATCGTGAGAGAACATGATGGCCTGGCGATGAGTTCCAGGAATATGTATCTCTCTTCCGAAGAGAGAAAAAAGGCGTTGTCTTTAAGCTCTGCTCTCGCCTTTGCCCGAGGAAGGGTGCAGGCGGGTTGTCTTGATGCAGAGGAGCTGATTGCAGAAATTTCGACACGGTTTTTTTCAGAAATCGATGAGGTGCAGGTCGATTATATAAGCATCATAAACAGCGAAGACCTGTCGCCGCAGCAGAAAATCAGTGAGAATTCTCAGCTGGCAATAGCCGCAAAAGTAGGAAAGACAAGGCTGATAGATAATTGCAGGCTGTTTGAAGAATAACCAAGAACTCCCAACCGAGATACTACCATGTTACGATCCATGCTGAAGTCGAAGATCCATCGGGCAACCGTTACCGAGTCCGACCTCAACTACGAAGGAAGCCTCTCCGTTGACAAGGACCTGATGGACGAAGTTGACCTCAGTCCCTTCGAGCATATCCAGGTGTATAATATACATAATGGCGAGCGCTTTGAGACGTATGTTATTGAGGGCCCGGCCGGCTCCGGCATTATCGGCTTAAACGGCGCCGCCGCCAGAAAAGGCCTTGCCGGAGATCTGATTATCATTGCAAGCTATGCCATGTATTCGCCGGAAGAGCTGAAAAACTACAAGCCGCATATTGTCGTCCTCGACAAGGACAACAAGGTCAAGATGCGAGGCGAGATCTGAGTCGGATGCTTCTTCTCGTTGCTGCAACAGACGATGAGATGGCCGCCCTGCGCGAGAGACTGCCGTTGGAGGCTGGGGTGGAATTTCTTGTCTGTGGCATGGGGCCGGTGGAGGCGGCTGTCAGGTTCTGTTCTTTTTTTGCAGGAGATAGAAAAAATCTTGCTGCTGAAAAAAAAGATATTGAAGCGGTTGTGAACTTCGGGGTTGCCGGGGCTTTTTTAGAGACCGGTGTCAGTGTCCTCGATATCTGCCTTGCAGGAAAGGAAATCCTTGGGGACCTCGGCATCTGTTTTCCTGACCGGGTAGATTCTTTTGACGTTCCCGGCCTGCCGTTTGAGACTGAATTTCCTTTCGATAACCAGACCCTTGCCCATGCCCGCTCGATTTTAGACCGGAATCTGATCAGCTATCATGATGGGAATTTTGTCACCGTAAACAGTGTGAGCGGGACTGCGGCTCGAGGCGTCTTTCTCAGAGACTCTCATCAGGCAATGTGTGAGAATATGGAGGGCGCCGCCCTGGCCCGGGTCTGTAAAGAGGTGGGGCTGCTATTTTTAGAGATCCGCTGTGTCAGCAACCTGGTTGAAGACAGAGACGTCTCGGCCTGGAAACTGAATGAAGCGATTGAGAGATGTGCAGAGGTTGTTGTAAAGATCGTATCGGAATGGAAGAAGGAGTAAAAGACAGGCACAGAGTAAAGCGCTAACTGCTGGATTTATCAATGTCGGAAAACCAGAAAAACCTCTCTTTAGGCATATCCCCGTGTCCTAATGATACGTTCATCTTTTATGCGCTGCTCCACGGCAAGCTGAAAGACGGAGGGTTTGCGTTTGATCATCCTGTTCTCGAAGATGTGGAGACCCTGAATCTGTGGGCGTTTGAGGCCCGGCTCGATATTACAAAGCTCTCTTTTCATGCCTTTGGTCATGTCCGGGACACTTACACCCTGCTTACCTCGGGCAGCGCCCTTGGCCGGGGCTGCGGTCCTTTGCTGGTGGCAAAAGAGAGTGATGGCGATCTTTCTGAAAAGAAGATTGCCGTTCCAGGAAAGTATACCACTGCGGCAATGCTGTTAAATCTCTATGCGCCTGAATGCAGGAATATTGAGATTATGCGCTTTGATGAGATCATGCCGGCGGTTTCGAGCGGAAAAGTTGACGCAGGCGTCATTATTCATGAAAGCCGTTTTACCTATCAGCAATATGGGTTGAAACTCATTTGTGACCTCGGTTCCTGGTGGGAGGACCATACCGGTTTTCCTGTCCCTCTTGGAGGAATCGCCGCCAAACGATCGCTGGGAAAGGACCTCCTCTGCCGGATCGATGCCGCGATTAGAGAAAGTGTCACCTGGGCCGTTGCGCATCCTGATCTCGCCATGTCATACATAAAAAAACATGCTCAGGAAATGGAAGATGATGTAATCCGGAGTCATATCGGTCTTTATGTGAATTCTTTTTCCGAGGACCTTGGTCAGGAAGGGTTCGCTGCTGTTATCGAATTTCTCCAGAGAGGCGAAGAGGCCGGAGTTTTTCCCAGATCTTCACTCCCGGTTGCCCTAAGTTGTGAAAACGTGTTGACAAAATCTTAATTATTACTATATATTTTTCTTTTTCGTGAGACTCTCAAAGCCTTTCGTAGTTTGCAACGCTTTGTTGAACAATTCCGCAATATTGATAACCTCGTAAAAAGTCGAAATCGCTGAATTCGTCTTCAATGATTTCAATAAGATAGAGGCGGTTAACGCGTCCGTCTCGCGCTTTTTTTGCGAGACGGACAATATTAAAAAATTAACGCTAAGGTATAGATCTATGAAAGTCACAGGTGCACAGGCTTTAATGAAATGCATCCGGGAACAGAATGTCGAGGTCGTTTTCGGGTTCCCAGGCGGCGCTGTCATCGATATCTACGATGAACTGCTAAAAAACGAAGATATCACGCATGTCCTTGTCCGGCATGAGCAGGCTGCGGTCCATGCCGCGGATGCATACGCCAGGGTAAAGGGTGAAGTGGGGGTGGCGCTTGTTACATCAGGCCCTGGAGCAACCAATACGGTCACCGGTATTGCTTCGGCCTACTGTGATTCCATTCCGATAGTTGTTTTTACCGGCCAGGTGCCGACTCCGCTTATCGGCAACGATGCCTTTCAGGAAGTTGACATTGTAGGTATTACCAGGCCCTGCACAAAGCATAACTATCTGGTCAAGAACCCTGAAGACCTGATCCCGACCATCAGGGAGGCCTTCCATGTTGCACGTACAGGCAGGCCCGGCCCGGTCCTTGTTGATCTTCCAAAGGATGTTGTTGCGGCGACAATGAATTTTGATGAGCCGAAGCCTATTAAGATGCGGACATACAGGCCTACCTATGAGCCGCACCCGGGTCAGATTGAAAAGGCCTGCAAGGCCATTTTAAAGGCTAAAAAGCCGGTCATATATGCCGGTGGCGGGGTTATTGCCGCAAATGCCCACGAAGAGTTGACCGAGCTGGCCAGAAATCTGGGTATGCCTGTGACCATGACCCTTATGGGCCTGGGCGGTTTTCCTGGAACAGATCCCCTTTCCATGGGGATGCTCGGCATGCACGGGACCTATTACTCCAATATGGCGGTTGCCAATTCAGATCTTCTGATCGCCGTCGGCGCACGATTCGATGACCGGGTTACCGGCAGAATAGATGCCTTTGCTCCTCATGCAAAGATCATTCATATTGATATTGACCCGACTTCCATCAGTAAAAACGTTGACGTTGATATCCCCATAGTGGCTGATTGCAGGCATGCCCTTTATTTTATAAACTCATGGTTTAAAAGAAAAAAGGATTTCGACCGCGATGCAGTTGTTGCCTCACACCAGGCCTGGCACGAGTCTATTAAGGAATGGAAAAGGGAGCATCCTCTCGGATATATTGAAGAGACGGATGTTATCAAGCCGCAGTTTGTTGTCCAGAAACTGCATGAGTTGACCAAGGGTGATGCCATCATTACCACCGAGGTCGGCCAGAATCAGATGTGGGCGGCACAGTTTTACCATTTCAATCACCCCCGGGCCTTTATGACATCCGGCGGTTTAGGCGTTATGGGATATGGTTTCCCTGCCGCGATCGGCGCTCAGATGGCGGCACGGGACAGAACAGTCATCGATATTGCCGGTGATGGCAGTATTCAGATGAATATTCAGGAGCTTGCCACTGCCCGGCAGTATAAGTGTCCGGTCAAGATCGCTATCCTGAACAACGGTTATCTCGGCATGGTCAGGCAATGGCAGGAACTTTTCTATGACAAGAAATATGCCCATACCGGACTTGAGACAGCCCCGGATTTTGTAAAACTGGCAGAGGCTTATGGCGCTGTCGGGCTGCGGGCAACCAAGCCGAGCGAGGTTGAGCCTGTGATTAAAGAGGCGCTCGCGACAGATAACATCGTCATTATGGACTTTGTCATAGCGAGAGAAGAGGGCGTCTACCCGATGGTTCCCGCGGGCAAGGCTACAACCGAGATGCTTTTGGTTTAAACTCCTAGATACTGCAAGAGTTCGTGAACGCTCTTTTGTAGACATATCAATTGAAGAAAACGTAGGGTATACACATGAAACACACCATTTCAGTATTACTGCAGAATAAACCGGGAGTTCTGTCCCGTGTCACCGGACTGTTCAGTGGCAGGGGTTTTAATATAGAGAGTCTGTCTGTTGCGCAGACACTTGAGACCGGTATTTCCTGCCTGACGCTGGTCACCTCGGGTGATGACGCCATTGTTGAGCAGATTACCAAACAACTCCACAAACTCATCGATGTGATCAAGGTCACGGACATGAGTGAAACCGAATATGTTGAACGCGAGATGGTTCTCATCAGGGTCAAGGCCGAGGCGAATACGAGAGCCGAAGTCCTCCGCGTTATTGATATCTTCAGGGGAAAGGTCGTGGATGTCAGTTCGAAGAGCTATGCTGTTGAAGTGACCGGAACGGCTGATAAGATCAGGGCGGTCATTGATATCCTGCGGCCTATCGGTATCCAGGAGATCATCAAGACCGGCCTGATTGCCATGTCCAGGGCAAAGAAACAGTAGTAAGCGTTCACCAGCACCTCATCTTCGTCCATTTTGCCCTTCTCACATAGAGGGGCTATAGTTCAAAGGCCCAAACGAACAAATCTAAGGCACTGGTAAACGCTTTCATGACGGAGGTCTCCGTAAATCTGTAGCCCCCCGGTGAATGGTTACAAACATTAATCCTTAATCCTTAGCCGACTGTTCACGTTTTACGTTTTTAAAATTAATTTGAACTGATACCTTATGAACGGGCCTTTTTATAAGGCCTGTATGTGGGGTATCAGTTCTTTTTTTATCGAGCTTCAGACATGCGTGGTGAAAAATGAAACAATCAAGAATCCCCATAGCCCTTGAAGGATATCCTTATATCGCGGTTGCAGCCTTTGCTGCTGGTATAATGGCCTTGCTTGAATACGATTTTTTTGCCTTGCTTGTACTTTTTCTCTGCGCCTTTGTGACGTACTTTTTCAGAGACCCGGAGCGGATTTGTCCTGACCGGGATGATGCGATTGTTTCACCGGCTGACGGCAGGATCCTCCGGATAGAAAAAACTTTTGACGAACGGTATCTCAACGATCATGTCCAGAAGGTCAGTATTTTCATGAACATCTTTGATGTACATGTCAACCGGATGCCTCTCTGTGGGACAGTGGATAAGATTGTCTATTCACCCGGAAAATTCTATTCCGCCAATACAGAGCGCGGCGGGCTGGACAATGAATCCTGCGGGGTGGTGCTTACCGGCGATAATGAAAAGCGTTTTGCCGTTGTTCAGATAGCCGGTCTTGTCGCCCGCCGTATTGTCTGCCGGGCGGAAAAAGGCGAACGGCTTGAACGGGGCCGGCGGTTCGGGATTATCCAGTTTGGATCACGGGTTGATCTCTATCTGCCGATGCAGGCAAAGATTGAGGTTGCGCCAGGCGCGATTGTCAAGGCTGGAGAGACGGTTCTGGGATATTTGGGAAGTTCTGAGGATGAGGAAGAATAGATAGGGTTAAAGGCATAAAGGCACAGAGTTTCGGAGAAAGACAATGTCAGACAAGATAATAATTTTTGATACGACATTACGCGACGGTGAACAATCGCCTGGCGCCAGCATGAACATTCAGGAAAAATTCCGTCTTGCCCAGCAGTTGGTGAAACTCAACGTTGATGTGATTGAGGCAGGGTTTCCCGTAGCATCGACCGGAGATTTTGACTGTGTGAAAAATATTGCAGACCGCATCAAGGACGTTCAGGTAGCAGGCCTTGCCCGAACCAATAAGAAAGACATTGATGCTGCCTGGGAGGCGCTTAAATTTGCCGAGGCCCCGAGGATCCATACCTTTCTCGCCACCTCGGACATTCACATGAAGCACAAGCTCAAGATGAACCGGGAGCAGGTCCTTGAGCTTGCGGTTGAGTCGGTCAGGCATGCGGCGAAATATACTTCAAACATCGAGTTTTCAGCAGAAGATGCCTCGCGCAGTGATCTGGATTTTGTCTGTGAGGTCTTTGAGGCTGTGATCAAGGCCGGGGCAACAACGCTTAATTATCCCGATACCACAGGCTACGCCTTGCCGGAGGAGTTCGGAGAGCAGGTCCGGTACCTGATGGAAAACATTCCCAGCATTGACAAGGCGGTGATGAGTGTCCATTGCCACAATGATCTGGGACTTGCAGTGGCAAACTCACTGGCCGCAATCAAAAGCGGCGCCCGGCAGGTAGAGTGTACAGTGAACGGACTTGGAGAGCGCGCAGGAAATACCGCCATGGAAGAACTGGTGATGGCCGTACGGACCAGGGCGGACCGGATGCATGTTCATACGGATATCGTTACCGAGCAGATCCATGCATCCAGCAACCTGGTAACTTCGATTACAGGTATCCATGTGCAGCCGAATAAGGCCATTGTCGGCGCCAATGCATTTGCCCATGAGGCGGGAATTCACCAGGACGGCGTCTTAAAGGAGCGGACAACCTATGAGATAATGAATCCCCGTGATATCGGTCTGACTGAAGGCAATATCGTGCTTGGAAAGCATTCAGGCCGCCATGCCTTGAAACAGCGGATTGAATCCATGGGATATACCCTGACCGATGATGAGATCAACCGGGTTTTCGGGCGGTTCAAGCAGCTGGCTGATGTCAAGAAGGAGATGTTCGAGGAGGACCTGGAATCCATTTTGATGGATGAGGTCCTGCGCATCCCGGAAACGTATAAACTGTTGTCCCTCGGGGTTATGAGTGGGAGCAAGACACTGCCGACAGCCGCGCTCAAGATGATTATCGACGGACGGGAACTGGAAGGCTCGGCCATTGGCGTCGGTCCTATTGACGCTACCTTCAGGGCGATAGCGCAGCTGACCAAGACCCGCAGCAAGCTCTTGTACTTTTCGGTCAATTCCATCACCGGCGGCACTGATGCGCAAGGGGATGTGCTGGTGCGAATCGAGGACGAAGGAAAGGTGGTGGTCGGGCAGGGAACTGATCCGGATATCATTACCGCAGCTGCCAAGGCCTATCTGAATGGATTAAACAGGCTTGTGTATCTTAATAAAGAATCTAAATGAGGTTAGAAGAATTATGGGAAAAACGTATAAAATTGCCCTGATGCCGGGCGACGGCACCGGTCCGGAAGTTGTTGATGAGGGTGTCAAGGTCCTTGATGCTGCTGCAAAGAAATTTGATTTTTCACTGGAGTACACCCATTTTGATTATGGTGGAGACAGATATCTGAAGACCGGTGAGGTCCTGCCGGAAAATGCTGTCGAGGAACTGTCTAAGAATGATGCGATTTTTCTTGGCGCCATCGGTCATCCTGATGTGAAACCGGGTATCCTGGAAAAGGGAATCTTGTTGCACCTGCGGTTTGCCCTGGACCAGTATGTGAATCTGAGGCCGGTCATCCTGTATCCGAATGTGGAGACCCCCTTGAAGGACAAGACACCTGAGGATATTGATTTTGTCGTGGTCAGGGAAAATACGGAAGGACTCTATGCCGGCGCAGGCGGCGTGTTGAAAAAAGGAACAGCTGATGAAGTGGCGGTGCAGGACTCCATCAATACCAGGAAAGGTGTGGAGCGGTGTATCCGTTTTGCGTTCGAATATGCCCGGAAACGGAACAAGAGAAAGCAGGTGACCCTGTGCGGAAAGACAAACGTCCTCACTTTTGCCTTTGATCTCTGGGAGAGGGCCTTTTACGAGGTAGCAGAGGAATACCCGGACATCAAGACCGATTACGCCCATGTGGATGCGACCTGTATGTGGATGGTGAAGAATCCGGAATGGTTTGACGTCATTGTGACGGACAATATGTTCGGTGATATCATCACCGACCTGGGCGCCATGATCCAGGGTGGTATGGGTATTGCCGCGGGCGGAAATATCAACCCGGAAGGGGTCAGCATGTTTGAACCGATCGGCGGCTCCGCACCCAAGTATACCGGCTTGAATGTGATTAATCCTCTGGCCGCAATCGGGTCAGCGCAGATGATGATGGATTATCTGGGCGAAACCGAGGCCGCTGTCGGGATTGAAAATGCCATCAAGAGAGTTGTTGCCGAGAAGTTGACGAGTCTTTCCGCCGGCAAGATGGGATATGGGACAAAGGAAGTCGGCGATCTAGTCGCCAGCGCTGTGTAGAGGGACAACTATGAGTATTCGAAAATATAATGTCGCGGTTGCGGGCGCGACCGGCGCTGTGGGCGGCGCCATGCTTGATGTTCTTGAAAGGCGGGATTTTCCGATTGCGGAACTGAGGCTTCTTGCCTCGGAACGGTCTGTGGGGAAGAAGTTAAAGTTTAAAGGCGAAGAGATAGCTGTCCAGCTGTTGAGTAAGGACGCCTTTGACGGCATTGATGTGGCCCTTTTTTCCGCCGGCGCGTCCCGGTCGCTCGAATTCGGCCCGGCGGCTGCCGAGGCCGGCGCTGTGGTGGTTGACAATTCAAGCGCCTACAGAATGGATCCGGAGATACCGCTTGTTGTGCCTGAGGTCAATCCGCACGCAATTGCCCAGTATAAGAAACGCGGGATCATCGCCAATCCGAATTGTTCCACCATCCAGATGCTGGTTGCCTTAAAGCCGATTGTCGATGCGGTCGGCATCAAACGGATTGTGGTCTCAACCTACCAGGCTGTTTCCGGTACCGGGGCCAAGGCCATTGAGGAGCTGAAGGACCAGGTGATGGCGTATGCCGATGGCAGGGACATGTCGCATGAGGTCTATCCGCATCAGATCGCCTTCAACTGTCTGCCGCATATCGATTCTTTCCTTCCGAACGGATACACCAAGGAAGAGATGAAGATGGTGAATGAGACCCGCAAAATTTTTGAAGATCCTTCCATTGGCGTCACCGCGACCACGGTCAGGGTGCCGGTTTTTTACGGCCACTCGGAGTCGGTGAATATTGAGACCGGAAAAAAGATCACGGCGGAAGAGGTCAAAAATCTGTTACAAGACGCGCCGGGAGTGAAGCTCGTAGATGACCCGGAAAACCTGCAATATCCGCTTGCCGTTGACTGTGCCGGGAAATTTGAGACCCTGGTCGGACGAATCCGCGAGGATGAGTCGATTGAAAACGGGATTAATCTGTGGGTGGTGTCGGATAATATCTTAAAAGGCGCCGCCTTGAATACCGTCCAGATCGCGGAGGTTCTGATTCACGAGTATCTGTAGTACCTTAGGCAGAAGGCAGAAGAAAGAAGAAAGAAGGTATAGGCTTGAATCATTGCGGATCATAGGCGGGAAAGTACGGGGGCGGAGGCTGATTACACCAAAGGCAATGCCTGGAAAAGACCCTATCCGTCCGACATCCGACCGTGCCAGGGAGGCCCTTTTCAACATCATCGGTCATTCTGTTCAAGAGGCCCATGTCCTTGACCTTTTCGCCGGCACCGGCGCATTCGGGCTTGAGTCCTTGAGCAGGGGAGCAGCATCTGCTGTTTTTGTCGATAACCTTCAGACCTCACTTTCCCTTATTAAAAAGAATATTGAAATATGCGGCCTTTTGGACGGATCCGTTGTTGTGCGGCGGGACCTGACAAAAGGCCTTCTTTTTTTGGAGGACCTGGCGAGGTCGGATGGTTTCGACCTGGTCTTTCTTGACCCTCCTTATGGGAAAAATATGGGGGCACGGGTCCTTTCCGAACTCGGCAATTCCTCTTTCCTTCATCAGGACTGCATTGTTATCGCAGAAGAGAATGCAGAAGAGAAGCTCCCGGAGCAAGCAGGCGCCCTCGGCCTCTTTGATAAACGGAAATATGGCGAGACCGGCTTCTGGTTCTATAGGATTCAGGTATAAACAAAAAATCTTTCTGTGGTCTCTGCGGTCTCTGTGGTACTATGGTTTCTTGAACCCAGAAAATGAGGAGAGTGTTGTGACTTCCCATGAACCGTTTGTCGCTCCGGACACGAATGAGAGGATAGCTGTTTATCCAGGAACCTTTGACCCGATTACCATGGGGCATCTGGATATTATTGATCGGGCTCTCACCATTT
>DAOVSZ010000187.1 GCA_030627725.1 Desulfobulbaceae bacterium | reverse complement strand
GGCTGCCTTTGGGAAAGGATAGCGGTCAGGGGTCAGGGGTCAGGGGTCAGGGGTCAGGGGTCAGGAATGAAAACTTTTCTTTGTGATCGCTGCACGAGGAATTTGTCTAGGGTGTCTTGAATAACTGGAGGATACCAATGACGGAAAAGAAAAAAACAGTTGAGTGCGTGCCGAATTTCAGCGAAGGTCGTGATCCTGAAAAAATGGACCGGATCGTGGACCCGTTTCGCGGCAAAGACGGGGTCAAACTTCTCGATTACCAGGCAGATCCGGACCATAACCGGATGGTGGTCACAGTGGTGGGAGAGCCTGGACCGCTCAAAGAAGCCGTGATCGAAGCGATCGGCGCGGCAGTTGCCTGTATCGATCTCAGGCAGCATACGGGACAGCATCCACGAATGGGGGCGGTAGACGTGGTACCCTTTATTCCTGTTCTGAACATGACTATGCAGGAGGCCGTTGACCTGTCCAGAGAGGTGGCAGAGCAGACAGCCAAGGAGTTCGGCCTGCCGGTCTTTCTTTACGAAGAATCAGCTTCCAGGCCGGAACGGCGAAATCTGGCCACTCTCCGCAAAGGGCAATTCGAGGGGATGGCGGAAAAGATAAAACAACCGGACTGGATTCCGGATTTCGGCCCGGCTGAAATCCATCCTTCTGCAGGCGTCACGGCAATCGGGGCCAGGATGCCGCTCATTGCCTTTAACATCAACTTGAGGACTCCGAAGCTTGAAATCGCCGATGCGATTGCAAAAATGGTCCGCGAGAGTTCAGGCGGCCTTGCCTGCTGCAAGGCAATCGGGGTGGAGTTAAAAGACAAAGGCATGGTCCAGGTTTCGATGAATATGACGGACTATACCAGGACAGGCCTGCATATGATATTTGAACTCATCCGAAGCGAGGCGGAGAGCCGCGGCATCAATCTAGCCGGCAGCGAGATCGTGGGCCTGGCGCCGATGGAGGCCCTGATCGACACCGCTGTCACCTATCTCTGGATCCAGGATTTCAGTATGGAGCAGATCCTGGAGAAACGATTGCTGGAGTAAAAACCGTTTAAGCAGCTTGAACTGTTTGAACCGCATCATATGAACAACCTCATCATAAAAAATGCCGCCCAACTCGTAACCTGCAGCGGCTTTGCTGCCAGGGCGGGGGCTGACATGGCTGATCCGGGGACCATCAACGACGGCGCCTTGCTGATCGATGATGGTCTGATTTCCGCAGTCGGCAGGACGGATGAGGTCCTTGCCGGCATCACCGAACAGGACTCCCTGGTGATTGATGCTTCCGGCAAGGCGGCGCTGCCGGGATTTGTCGATTCGCACACCCATTTTATCTTTGGCGGTTACAGAGAAGAAGAATTTTGCTTACGGCTTTCCGGGACCGGTTATATGGAGATCATGGCCCGGGGCGGGGGGATCGCGAGTACCGTTGCCGCAACCAGAAAAGCGTCTCTCTCTGAACTGGTCGACTCCGGACGGGCACGGCTTGATTCCATGCTCTCTTTCGGTGTGACCACCGTGGAAGGAAAAAGCGGCTACGGGCTTGACCATGACACAGAAATCCGGCAGCTTGAGGCCATGAAAATTCTCGATCGGGAGCATCCAGTGGATATTGCCGGGACCTTTTTAGGAGCCCACGCCCTGCCAGTCGAATATAAGGGGAAAAGTGACGCCTTTCTCGACTTTTTAATGGCCAAGGTCCTGCCTGAAGTGGCGAAAAAGGAGCTGGCCGAGTTCTGTGATATCTTCTGTGAAAAAAACGTCTTTTCCCTTTCCCAGTCCCGACGCTTTCTCAGAAAGGCCAAGGAACTGGGACTGAAGCTGAAACTTCATGCCGACGAGATCGTCCAGCTTGGGGGCGCCGAGCTTGCGGCTGAACTCGAAGCTGTTTCAGCCGATCACCTGCTGAACGCTTCAGACCACGGCATCGAACAGATGGCGCAAGCAGGGGTGGTAGCGACTCTGCTGCCGATAACCGCCTTCAGCCTCAAGGAAGACTATGCCCGGGCCCGGGAGATGATCGACAAAAACGTTGCAGTGGCCCTGGCCACCGACCTAAACCCGGGAAGCTGTTTTTCCGGATCAGTGCCGCTTCTCTTCGCCCTGGCCACCCTCTCCATGGGCCTCACTCCGGAAGAGGCGGTCTGCGCCATGACCATCAACGGCGCTGCCGCATTGGACCGGGCAGACAGCGTCGGCAGCCTTGATGTGGGCAAAAAGGGTGATGCAATCATCCTTGAATTTCCATCTTATCGCTTCCTTCCCTATCATCTCGGGGTCAATATCGTGGAAAAGGTAATCAAGGACGGCAAACTGGTCTTTGACAAGACGCAAGGAGGCAGACTTGCATGAGTGATGCGATGACAATCCGAGATTTTCTTAAAGAGACAGCCTCAAAGGCGCCGGTACCAGGAGGAGGAAGTGTCTCAGCCTTGGCCGGGGCTTTGGCGGCAGCACTCACTGAGATGGTGGCCAATCTTACCATTGGCAAAAAAGGCCATGAACACTCCCTGGCTGAAATGGAAAATATTTTAAGACAGGCCTCTTTGTTACGGGAAAAACTGACACAAGCAGTTAGCCTGGATGCAGAGGCCTTTCAACAGGTTATGACAGCGCAAAGACTTCCCAGGACAACCGATGAAGAAAAAAAATCTCGCGCTCACGCAATGCAAGCTGCTTTACAACATGCCGCCCGCGTCCCCTTGGAGGTTGCCCGTGATGGCCTCAATATTATTGCCATGGCCCAAACCGTTGTCGAGCATGGCAACCCCAACGCCATCACCGATGGCGCCGTCGCTGCCATGATGGCAAGAACCGCGGCGCTCGGCGCCCTTTACAACGTAGAGATCAATCTCTGCTCCATCAAAGATCCAGCCTTTGTCTCCGACGTGGCCGCTCAGGTCAAAAAGATCAGATCACGCGCTTTTGAAGAGGAGAAAACTCTCCTGAAGAGAGTGGACCTTGCGATAAAGGGATAAGGATTCCATTCACGTGACCGCCGGTATCCCTTGTTGACTTCGAACTGGAAAATGGTACATTGACCGGGCAGCCAGACATCATGTCTGAAGGGAAAAAGGGGGAGGAAACACTCTTATTTTGAAAGGAGGCTGGAAATGTCCGACAATGTACTCATCGCATTATCCTGCGGAACCGACAACACAAACCGTGCAACTCGTGCCATTCACCTTGCAAAAGTGGCCAAAGAAAGCGGCAAAAACGTACGCGTTTTTCTTCTTGACGACGCTGTTTATATCGCCAGAAAAGGGATCGCCACTCACATGAGGGCGGCAACAGGAGATATCATGGACGATCTTCTCGTCTATCTGCAGGAATTCGGCGTGCCGATTTACGCGTGCACGCCCTGCGCCAAAGCGCGCATGATAAACGAAGAAGACCTGATCGAGGGCGCTGAGATGGCAACCGCCTTTCAGTTTATCGAATGGTCCTGCGAAAGCACTGTGATCAGCCTGTAGTTTTCAACTTCGAAATGCGGATGTCGGATTTTTCTCACAGTCCTGCATCCGCATTCCTTTGTCTGCTCCCCTTTATCAGCCTTACCACCGACTCCGAGTAAAAACAGCAGAGCATGCCCGCTACCGTTGCCCCGGTTGTAATCCAGAACAGGACAAGGTGGAGGGTCTGCTGCTCATAAAAGAAAAGATCCAGGACAAAGAGGACAAGCCCCAGATGCACGAGTGAGGACCCGACCCGCACCCAGTAGCCGGTTTTTTCAAAATGAAGCCGCCTGCTGCCGGCCACTGCCAACCCCAAGACGACGACCTGCAAGACGAGAGCGGCAAACAGCACCACAAGCAACCCCTTGAGCACCCCCATCACCACACTTACACCACTTGCAACGACCAGCAGCCCTCCTGCAAACCAGTCCAGCCACCTTGCAGGCAGGAGCCGTTTGGGGATGCAGATCCCCAGAAGCGCTATCAGCATGATCACAAACGGCGCGACCACCGTATTCATCCGGTTCATATACGCCGCCTTCACAGCCGGCGCCATCTGCTGTATCTGCGCGGCCTTGAAATAAAACATCCCAAAGACACAGATCAGAGAGATAACAAAAAGCACTCCCACGGTGGCCAATATCAGATAATAATCATACGATCCTTTTTTCTTCATAACCTCACTTTCTGCCTCTTAAATCACTGAAAGGTATGCTCCCCGGGGAAAAAGAACGAGGCCAGGAAGGTAAACACCATCGCGGCAAAACATAAAATCCCCAAGACCGAGGTAAAATACCACATCCACTTTTTATTGGCATAGAGCCTGGTGTGGAGATAGGTGCTGAAGATCGCCCACATCATGATCGAGCTGCAGATCTTCGGGTCCCACCACCAGTTCGGGCCCCAGGCCTTTAACGCCCAAGGGTAACCGAGAAGCATGCCCAGGGTCAGCATGAAGTATCCGAACTTGGCATAGGCATATCCCATAGCCTCGACAGACTGCTCCCGTCGTGCCAACATGAATATGGAGGCAATAAAGGTCATGGTGATCGCGGCATAGGATAAAAATAACAGCGGAGGATGAAACCACATGTATTCCGCGTTATAATAAAAGACCATCTTGGGGTAGAGGCGCATGAAGAGCCCGAACCGTGCCATGGGGTTCTGCCCGGCGTCAAACCAGGGGGCAATTTCGGCAAAGAATTTGGGCAGCGGATTCTGAAAAGGGTCTGCGACAAAAAAAAGGATACAGGCCTGGATACCGAGAAAGATCCTGAGGACCGCCCGCAGACGGTGGTTCTCCATTCGACAGTGAGTCCAGAAGGCCATCAAACCAAAACTCATGAACCAAAAAAAATACTTCTCGTTCTCAATCCAGACCGGGATGCAGTATCTCGGAGGCGATACCGGATCATAGAGCGGAAGCCCATATGCCTGGCCCCTGTTGGCAGCAGCCAGCTGCCTGTTCAGCCAATCCACCATGCCAGCAGGAAGTTCAAGGGAAATATGCGTGAATATCTGATAATGAAACCAGCAGATCCACAAAAAACCGCCCACAAAGAGAACCGCCACGCAACCCGGGAGAATCCCGGAGCGCCTTGCAAATAAAGGCGTGGATCTGAAAAGATCCACCACGCCGGAGATCCCTGCAGCACATGAGAACACAAGAAGCGCATGCATGATGAATCGCCCGGCCAGCGTAAAGGCGGTCATGGGCAGCAAAGAGTCCATGAAAGAGATTCT
This sequence comes from Desulfobulbaceae bacterium, assembly GCA_030627725.1. Classification (GTDB taxonomy): domain Bacteria; phylum Desulfobacterota; class Desulfobulbia; order Desulfobulbales; family DAOVSZ01; genus DAOVSZ01. The sequence goes on along the minus strand of DAOVSZ010000187.1, from coordinate 646 downwards.
AACAAAAATAGCGCTTCAAATCCGCATTTTCTTGACAACGTCTTACATCTTGCTATCATTTAACGTTTTCTTTAATACTTGCGAGGGTATCACTTTTTATGAGTTACGTTGTCCATTTCCTGCCGGATAATATCAAGGTCTCGGTGGATGAAAATGAAAATCTGCTGACTGCGGCTGCCAAGGCCGGGGTCTATATCCATGCCAACTGCGGCGGTGAAGGCGTCTGCGGCAAATGCAAGATCATCCTGGAGAAGGGAGAAACCGCGCCGCCTGAACCAGGTGTATTCACTCCGGAAGAGGTAAACAAAGGCTACCGGCTTGCCTGCAAGACAAACGTCGCCTCAGACCTCGTGGTCAGAATTCCGGAGGAGATAAAGGCAGACGGCAAGGTCCTGAAAAGAAAACCGATAACAACACGGGCAATTTCCGCCCGGTCGCTCTCCGAGCTTATCGGCGACTGGCAGGTGAACCCACCTATCAAAAAACGTTTCTTGAAACTCACCCCGCCCTCTCTTGAAGATAACATCTCCGACATGCAGCGGCTGATGCGCGCCATCATCAAGGACTGCGGAGAAGATGAATGCGCGGAACATTCCTATGACCATCCCGAGCTTCTTCAGGAACTCCCCTTTGTCCTGCGGGAGGC
>DAOVSZ010000023.1 GCA_030627725.1 Desulfobulbaceae bacterium | reverse complement strand
CGATGGACAAAATTCTTTCCATCCTTGAGGCCTCACGCGAGCCGATCTCTCTTGAAACACCGGTTGGAGACGACGACAGCACCTTAGGTGATTTTCTCGAAAACAGGGAGTCTGTTTCCCCTTTTGAAGCAGTTAAAAACCAGGAACTCTCCGACCGTGTCAAAGGAATTTTGATGACCTTGAGTCCTCGAGAAGAAAAAATTATCCGGCTGCGTTTCGGCATTGGCGAGGATGCTGAATATACTCTTGAAGAAATCGGCAAACGCTTTAATGTCTCAAGAGAGCGAATCAGACAGATCGAGAAAAAGGCCTTAAACCGCCTCCGCCACTCCAGCAGACGCGAAAAACTGAAACATTTTCTCGACTGACACGCACTCGTCAAAAAAAATACGGCGCAATCTGTACAACTTATTTTACTTGCCTCCTCACTCGAAAAAAAACTCCGGATTGCACAATACACCTGACAGGGAATACATCCCGACAGCGAACCTCTTTATCCCTTCCGCATCTGCATTTATCGGCGGTATCGCCTGGACTGTCACAGGCATAACCCCTTCAACGACTACTGCCTGGTCGATACTTTCCATTCTCGCCCTTATTATTGTTCTCAGCTTCCCTTTTCCGGTCAGCAGAACGACACGGTTTCTCCTGCTTCCGCTTTTCTTCCTGATCGGCCTTGTTCTTACGAATCCTGTCCAGCCGCCCTTAAACGATCCCGGACATCTCTACAACCAGGTCCCTGTCCGTCAGGAGATGACCCTTTTCGGAACGCTCACAAAATGCCCCACGGAAAATAATGAGGAAAGCCGGCTGATAATGTCTGTTGACGGCTTTCTGCTCCCACAGGCTGACAGTCAGACACCATCACAGGGGCTCATCCGGCTCACGTTGCAAGGAAAACTGCCGGCTGACCTCTTGCCTGGAGACCGGTTTGCCGCCAGGGCAAAGATTTCCCGAACCCGTAGCTTTTCCAATCCGGGAGGATTTAATTACACGGAATTCTTAGGAAGCAAAGGCATATGGCTCACCGGCTGGATCGGCGCCCCCTCTCTGATCATGGAGGTCCATAACCTCTCCCCGCCCTCGCTTGCCCAGAGACTCAGATACATGCCGGAACGAATTCGTTTCACCATCAGCCGGTTTCTGAACACGACACTCGACAGCAGAATGAGCGGACTGTACAAATCCATCCTCATCGGCGACAGGTCAGGAGCAGACCCTGCACTCCTCGAAAACTTCAAAGCTGCCGGCTGCATGCATCTTCTGGCCATATCAGGAATACACATGGCCCTGCTTGCATTTCTTTCAATCATGACCCTCAAGTGGCTGCTCACCCGATCAACAACTATCATCCTGCATCTCTCAGCCCTGAAGCTGGCGTCCTTTGCGACCCTCATCCCTCTGCTCGGTTATGCGCTGGTTGCCGGGTTTCAGCCTCCTGTCGTACGTGCCCTGATCATGACCACGGTTTTTGTTTTCGCGCTGCTCTCCGACCGCCAATGGTCTGTCATAAACAACATTTTCATAGCTGCCCTCATCATACTCGCCTCGAACCCGAACACCCTCTTTACAGCTTCTTTTCAGCTCTCCTTTTCTGCTGTCCTCGCCATAGCGCTCATTTGTCCGAAAATACGACCTCTGCTTTCTACGCCTGTGGACAATGCTGTGCCGACAAGGCATCTGACACGACTCAAAAACTGGGCCATTGCATCAATTGCCGTATCTGTTGTAGCGTCACTGGGAACGATGCCTTTGCTCCTCTATCATTTCAACAGATTCTCACTGTTTTCTCCCATATCGACCCTGATCGTCGAACCTTTTCTCTGCTTCTGGTCTCTCATCCTGGGGCTTACGGCATGTCTCGCTATTCCATTCTCACCCTCTGCGGCCTCTTTTATTTTCCATCTCGGGACCTTGGGGCTGAAGGCATCAGACACCATAACTCAATTCTTCGCCTCACTGCCCGGCAGTTCTCTCTGGCTGCCGACCCCTTTTCCTGTTGAGATAGCGCTCTTCTATCTCTTTCTGGCAAGTTGTGTCTTTTGGCGGAAATCCCGCTTTATTCGTTATGCCGGCATACTCAGCTTGGTCTTTCTCGTCAGCATTCCGGTCGCAGTGTCTATCCGGGGAAATTTCTCCAAACAGACCGAAGTAACATTTCTTGATGTCGGCCAGGGAAGTGCAACATTCATAAAGATGTCTGGGGGGGCGGCATTCCTTATTGACGGCGGCGGCCCTCAATCGTTAAGATTCAACATCGGCAGCAAGATAATCGCCCCATATCTCTGGAGACAAAGAATCAGCCGGCTTGATGGTGTGATTATCAGTCATCCGCATGCCGACCACTACAATGGGCTGGAGTTCATCTTCAAAAGATTTCGCCCCAAGGCGCTCTGGACCAACGGCGAACAGGGAGATGACCCTGAATACAAAAAACTGCTTGCCCTCGCTGAACATCTTGATATTCCGATACAAATTCCTAGAGAAGATACCGTTCTTTTTGCGAAAGGAGAAACGAGATTACGTTCCATTGCCGCCCTTCATACAACCAATCTTCCTCAATACAGGCCGGATTCCAACCCGAACAACCGCAGCCTGGTCATACGCCTTGACAGCGGCCCGGGTTCTTTTCTCTTTGCCGGGGATATATACAAAAAAGATGAGATCAGGCTGATCCAGGAAGGAAAAAATCTAGAGGCGGATGTGCTCCTTGCGCCTCATCACGGCAGCAGGACTTCAGGGAGCAATGACTTCTTAAAGGCTGTTTCCCCGGACTGCATGGTAATCTCGGCAGGCCCCTACCGGACCGGCGTCTTCCCGGACGAGAAACTTCTAGAACGAGCCAAGAAAGCCGGAATCAGGGTCTTCAACACGGCAGAGGTCGGCGCAATCAGATTTCAAGGGCCAGGCACAAAGGCAGAAGGCACAAAACTTTTAACAACAACTACCGACCAGGCCGACAGCTCAATTCAATAACTATCTAGAGCTATAAAAAACATCCTCATAATTAAACTATGCATCAGTAAAATCTGTGGGCGGCTTCTTCAGGAACTTGACAAACTTACCCTTCTCTATACAGTTGGTATAGGCATCCTCTGGAGAGATCCAGCCTTTTTCCAGATGCTCCAAAATCGCGTCATCAAGAGTCTGCATACCGAATTTCTTTCCTGTCTGCATGGCTGAAGGAATCTGGTATGTCTTTCCTTCCCTGATCAGGTTGCGGACAGCCGGTGTGCAGATCAGAATTTCAAGCGCCGCGCAACGGCCTTTGACATCAATCCTCTTAAAAAGAGTCTGCGAGACAACAGCTTTCAAGGCATCCGCCAATGTGGAGCGGACCTGGGCCTGCTGGTTGGCAGGAAAAATCTCAATGACCCTGTCCACGGTTTTCGAGGCATTCAAGGTATGGAGCGTCCCGAACACCAGATGCCCTGTCATTGCAGCCTCCATAGCGAGAGAAATAGTCTCAAGGTCACGCATCTCGCCCACGAGGATAATATCGGGATCCTCGCGAAGGGCGCCGCGCAATGCCGCGGAAAAGCTTTTGGTATGCAGCCCGACCTCACGATGATTGACTATGCAGTTCTGGCTCTTATGGACAAATTCGATCGGGTCTTCAACTGTGAGGATATGATCTTTCCGGGTCTTATTCGCTTCATCGACAATGGCGGCAAGTGTCGTTGATTTACCGCTGCCGGTCGGACCGGTCACCAGAACCATTCCCTTTGGCAGCCCTGCAAGCTTTGTAATCACTTTGGGAAGTTTTAACTGCTCACATGTCAGGATGTCGCTGGGAATCTCTCTGAACACCGAGCCTATCCCGTATTTCTGCATGAACAGATTGCCACGGTATCTGGCCAGTCCGGGAATCTCATAGCCAAAGTCAACATCCCCGGTCTCTTCAAAAATCTTAACCTTCTCTTCAGAGACAATCTCATAGAGCATGGCCTTCAGGGAATCATTTTCCAGGGTATCGAACTTGACCGTCTCCATGTCACCCCTGATTCGTAAGATAGGCTTTGAACCTGACACCATATGCAGATCAGAAGCGCCCTGTTCATTCATAAGTTTAAAAAAAGCATCAATCTGAGCCATAACCTCCTCCTCTCACATAATCCAAACTCAAACAACATCTTTCTTATCTCCGTGACTATGATATCACATTGCATTTTAGATTAGAATATCGAATGACAACACCGTGTAAAAAATGTACTCTTATTTTGATGGAACTCATAGACCTGCACACACATTCTACCTATTCCGACGGCACGTTCACACCCAGTGAAATCGTTATTCAGGCGGTCAAACTTGGTCTCACCGCCATTGCGCTGACCGACCATGATACGGTTGCCGGCATTGATGAGGCATTTGAAGAAGCAGAACATCATGATATTGAACTTGTTTCCGGCGTTGAGATAAGCGCCTGGCATGATGACACTTCCCTGCATATTCTTGGTTATGGCATTGACCATAAGAACAGAACGCTTCAGTTGGGAATGAACACAGTTCAGGAGATTCGAAAAAAAAGAAATAACGGCATCATTGAAAAACTCAACAGGACCGGCATCAGAATCGACCGGAATGATCTTGACGAAATTGCCGCCGGACAGTTAGGCAGGCCTCACTTTGCCCAGTTGCTAATTGACAAAGGAATCGTGAAGACTTACGATCAGGCATTTTATCAATATTTAGGCGATACCGGAAAGGCCTTTGTGCCAAAAGGGAGATTCGAAGCTCGTGAAGCCATCCGCATCATCCAGGATGCGGGAGGAATGGCCGTGCTTGCCCATCCCGGCTGTATGGACCCGTCTCTGGCCACAACGCCTGATCTGTTGCGGAGTCTCATGAGGGCCGGTTTGGAAGGAGTTGAGGTATATTACCCGTCTCACCCCGCCAAGACGAAGAAAAAACTCAAAAAAATCGGCGTTGCGCTTGGCCTTCTGCTGACCGGCGGCAGTGATTTCCACGGTCACGTCAAGTCAAACTTGTCGATGGCAGGATCTCAAGGAGCAATACGCGTGCCGGCCATACTCCTTGACGGAATAAAAAAGCGCCTAGAAACCAGAGCATAGCAGATTTCTTATAAGGACAGACACAAATGCAAACCATTCTTCTTGTTGATGATGAACCGAATTATCTGGTTGTTCTTTCCGAACTGCTGAGAGAAGAAGGATTTGAGGTGATTACGGCTGAAAACGGTGAGAAAGCATTTATGGTCATTGAAAAATCCGACCTGGATCTCGTCATCACCGACATGAACATGCCTGGGATGGACGGTCTGACACTCTTAAAGGCCTCCAAATCATATAACAATGCCTTGCCTGTTATCATGATCACCGCCTTTGGTGAGATAGAAAAAGCTGTCAACGCCATGCAGGCAGGCGCATTCAATTACCTGACCAAACCCTTTAACAACGATGAACTGGTCGTAAGCATCAGGAAGGCCATTGACCACTACAGCCTGGTCAAGGAAAATGTCAGACTCCGTGACGAGATGCAGAACCGCTATGGTTTTGACAACATCATCGGAAAAAACAAACAGATGCAGCATCTCTACACCCTTATCGACAAGATGGCCCCCACGCCGAGTTCCGTTCTTGTTACCGGTGAATCAGGAACAGGAAAAGAACTTGTTGCCAGGGCCCTCCATTTCAACAGCCCACGAAGAGAAGCTCCGTGCATATCAATAAACTGCGCCGCTCTTCCGGAATCACTCCTTGAAAGCGAACTCTTCGGCCATGAGAAAGGCGCTTTTACCGGTGCCATCGCCATGCGTAAGGGTCGTTTCGAACAGGCGGACAGAGGCACTTTATTTCTTGACGAGATAGGCGAAATGGCTCTTCCACTCCAGTCGAAACTCCTGCGTGTTTTGCAGGACCACACCTTTGAACGGATTGGCGGCGAGAAAAGTATTACGGTCGATGTCCGGATAGTGACGGCAACCAACAAAGATCTCAAAAAAGAGGTTGAAAAAGGCCTGTTCCGGGAGGACCTGTACTACAGGCTGAATGTCCTGCATATTCACCTGCCGCCCCTGAGGGAAAGAAAAGACGACATACCAATGCTGGCAGCTCATTTCATTGCAAATCTGAGAGAGAAACTCAACCGTTCCAGTCTGGAAATTTCCCCTGACGCCTTGCGATATCTCACCAGCCTCTCCTGGGAGGGAAACGTGCGGGAACTCGAAAACTCAATTGAACAGGCCGCAATTCTCTGTTCCGGCTACTGTATTGAGCCCGAAGACTTACAGACGGACACACCCGTAAAGAGCGGCACAATTGATGATATCACTCTTGAACTCGACAGCATAATTCCGGCCGGCGTCCCTCTTCCCGAGGTGCTGAACACCATTGAGAAAAAAATGCTGCAAAGAGCGCTTAACGAAACGAATCATATTCAAGCGCATGCGGCTGAACGTTTAGGCATTACTAAAAGCCTGCTGCAGTATAAGATGAAAAAGTACGGAATTAAAAAAAGATAACCCATTTTTTGATTTTACCATAAGTTTTAATGTATAACTGATATAATAAATAACGAAATAACATAATGAGCAAGACCAAGACCTTTTCGAACCTTAACAATTCAGGTGTGGCTGCAAAATGAGTCTAAACGCCATGCTGTAACTGTTCAGCAGTGCTCCAGATGGGCGCAGATAAGCGGAGACTTCGAGCAGGCTGGAGAACTATAGTAGCTCTATGTGAGCCAGCCTGATCGCGTGCAGCTGGGGTGCTGCTGAATAGTTACTCGAACCTTAACACAACAGAGGGCCATGAACGATCCTGAACAGCTGGAAATACTTGAAGAGTTTATCTCTGAAGTCCGGGACCTCCTTGAAGAGCTTGAACCTGAGATAATCAACCTGGGAGCCGTCTCCGACAAGGAAGGCCCGCTTTCGAATGAAACCATTGACAAACTGCATGCCATATTCCGACTCTTCCATTCCATTAAGGGAAGCGCCGGTTTTCTGCAATTTAATACAATTGTGAAGGTCTCGCATGCCGCGGAAACTCTTCTGGATCTCCTGCGTACCGGTCAAATCAGACTCATCTCAAACCACGTTGATCTTCTCTGCCAGTCCTGTGACTTTACCAGAGAGGCTCTTGACTTCCTGGAAAAAAACCTGAGCGACAAAGGCATGGAGACATCCTCACAGGACCTTATTGCAGACCTCAAAAAGGCGGTTGACTCTCCGCCTGCCGATGAGCAGGAGACTCTACCGGAAACTGAACAGGCAGAACAACCCGAAGAACCTGAAAAACAGGAAGAATCGCCTCCTGAGCAGGAGCAGCCCCTTCCGGAAATTGATCTCGAACTTTCTACGGAACAACTCATTACCCCTGAGACCGTCAATCACTTTCTGCAGGAAGCCGATGACCTGTTTCAGGAAATTGAGCAGGACCTTCTCGCATGGTCGGACACACCTCAGGACATGAAGCCGGTAGACAGACTCTTCCGCAACATTCACAGTTTTAAGGGAAATTGCGGTTTTCTTGGCCTTACCGACCTGGAAAAACTGAGTCACAAGATTGAAACATTACTCTCTGAAGCGATAAACGACAATGCCATAAATAAAGACAAGTTACCGGACATGCTGCTCCAGTTGGTTGACACCTTCAAAGTAACTCTCAACAGCCTCGCAGAGGAAAGCTCCGCTGAAATCGACGGACTCTCTCTTTATCTTGAACTTCTTGACGACTTTCTCCCCAAGCAAGACCGTCAAGAGGAAAGCACATCGACAAAACTGGGTGATATTCTTGTCGAGCAGGGCGCTGTAGTCGAAAATGATGTCGAGCAGGCCCTTGAAATCCAGAATAAACCTATAGGTGAAATTCTGGTTGAATCAGGCATAACAACCGAAAAAGATATTGACAAGGCCCTTGGGGAACAGAAGAAACGGCGCGTAAAAAAAGACATTACAAAGACCGCATCCGGAGCGGCAACCCTTTCCAGGCGCCAGGACATCAGGGTCGATCTTGACAAACTTGACAGCCTGATCAATCTGATTGGAGAAATGGTCATTGCCGAAAACATGGTTATCCACAACCCCGACCTTCTGGGCCTGGAGCTCGAGAACTTCAATAAGGCCGGACAGCATCTGATCAAAATCGTCAGGGAACTCCAGGAAATGGCAATGACAATCCGGATGATCCCGGTCTCCGGACTTTTCAGACGGATGATGCGCCTTGTCCATGACCTCTCAAGGAAGTCAGGAAAAAAAGTCGACCTCGAACTCGTTGGTGAAACCACGGAAATGGACAAGACGGTCATTGAAAAAATCACCGACCCTCTGGTCCACCTGATTCGTAACTCCATGGACCACGGCATTGAAGATCCCGAGGGAAGAAAACAGGCAGACAAGTCTGAAACCGGCCTGATCACCCTCTCAGCCAGTCATGAAGAAGGTAATGTTCTTATTACGATTGTCGATGATGGCCAGGGGCTGGCCAAAGACAAAATTCTAGCCAAGGCGATTGACAGAGGACTTCTTGAAGACGACGGGTCCCACATGAGTGATAAGGAAGTCTTCAACCTCATCTTTCTGCCCGGCTTCTCCACAGCTGAAAAGGTGACCGATGTGTCCGGTCGTGGTGTCGGCATGGATGTCGTCCGTCAGAACCTTGAAGCAATCAAGGGCAAGGTAGAAATTGTAAGCACTGAGGGCAAAGGAACAACCATCATTCTGCGCATCCCGCTAACGCTTGCGATTATTGACGGCATGCTCGTCAGGACCGGAAAGTCGCACTATATTGTGCCCATTCTCTCTATCAGGGAGTCCTTTCAACCGGAAACAGACGCCATTACAGTCTCTCCTGACGGTCAGGAACTCGTCCGGGTCCGGGAAAACCTGTTGCCGATCGTCAGGCTCCATGAACTGCATAACGTCACACCGGACACCCGGGAACTTGAGAAAGGTATCCTTATTGTCCTTGAGGCGGGAGAGGAAAAGACCTGTCTCTTTGTCGATGAACTGATGGGGCAGCAGCAGACCGTCATCAAGGGCCTTTCAAACTATATTTCCAAAACAAACAACATTCGCGGCGTTTCCGGCTGCACTATTCTGGGAAATGGTGAAGTCTGTCTGATTATTGACGTCAGGTCGTTAAGAGACTTTACCGAATCCTTACAGACTGGATGATTTCAAAAGAAGGTAAGCCTCACCCGGGCTGCGCAGGAACAATGCAATACCGATAAAATCATCGAGATCACTCAATGCTTACGTCACAAGAAAAACCCATACCTGACAAGTTTCCAACATCTGACACATCACTCATGATGCAGATTTCGGATAAGGAGTTTGAACTTATCCGCACCCTTGTCTACGACCAATTCGGCATCAACCTGACGGAACAGAAACGCTCCCTGGTGGTCGGGAGACTCCAGAAATATCTGAAGAGCGCAGGTTTTGACTCTTTCAGGTCCTACTACAATTATCTGACCAGCGACCCCACAACACAGAGCCTTACCGACCTTATTAACAAGATATCCACGAACTATTCCTTTTTTTATCGAGAAAAGGCCCATTTTGATTTTTTTGTCCAGACAGCCCTGCCCGAGACTTTGAAAAAGCTTAAAAGTTGCAATTCAAACAATTTACGAATATGGACGGCAGGATGCTCAACAGGAGAAGAGCCGTATATGCTTGAAATGCTTATGACACACCATCTCGGCCTTGAATACAGCGCCTGGGACGCAGGTATTCTTGCAACCGACATTTCAGAACGTGTTCTCAATTTCGCCAGGGACGGCATCTACCCGGAAGAACGGACCAACCAGGTCCCTGCAAGTCTCAAACAGAAATATTTTACTCTTGCTGGTGACGGAAGTATGGCTGTCGTTGAAAAGATCAAGAAAGGCGTGACCTTCAGGCGCCTTAACCTGATGAACCGGACCTTCCCTTTCAAAAAGCCTTTTCAGATGATCTTCTGCCGTAACGTCATGATATATTTCGACAAACCCACCAGGGATGAACTGGTCAAACGATTTTACAGCAACCTTATACCGGGCGGCTATCTCTTTGTTGGTCACTCAGAAACATTGGGGCGGGACCAAAACCTGTTCCAATATCTGATGCCGGCCACCTACATGAAAATATAGACAGTAAAATAATGGAAACAAACACCCCCTCAAACCGGAAACAGAAAAAACGGATCAAGGTGCTGATTGTCGATGATTCATCTCTTGTCCGCAATATATTGAGCGCCGGTCTTGACCGCGACCCGGGAATAGAAGTCGTCGGCGTGGCGCCGGACCCTTTTGTCGCCCGTGACAAGATCGTTAAGCTCCGACCCGATGTCATGACGCTTGATGTAGAAATGCCCAGGATGGACGGGGTTGAATTTCTGCGGCGGCTGATGCCGCAATATCCACTCCCGGTTGTCATGGTCAGTTCCATGACCCAACAGGGAAAACGTATTACTATTGAGGCGTTAGAGAGTGGCGCAGTCGATTTTGTATCAAAACCGGCCACAAACCTTCAACGTGGTCTGGAAGGCATGATGCTGGAACTTCTGACAAAAATCAAAATCGCCTCGACAGCCAATGTCTCTCACTGGAAAGAAAAAAGACAGTTTCTCCCATCGGAAAGACGGCTTGCAGCGCCAAAATCCCTTGCCGAATCCACCGATAAGGTTGTCGCGATCGGCGCCTCAACCGGTGGCACCGAAGCCATCAGAACTGTTATCGGCCTCTTTCCTTCCGCCATGTCGGGAGTTGTGATTGTCCAGCATATGCCGCCGGGTTTTACCAAGATGTTTGCCGACCGTCTGAATACTATCTGTGCGATGGCTGTCAAAGAGGCGGAAACAGGAGACCGAATCATGCCAGGCCGGGTGTTGATTGCACCCGGTGAACAACACATGCGCGTTGTGCGTTCCGGCGGCGTCTATAAAGTAACATGTGAACCAGGGGAAAAAGTCTGCGGCCATTGTCCCTCCGTGGAGGTCCTTATGAACTCGGTGGCACAACATGTCGGAGCAAACTCTGTCGGCGTCATGCTTACCGGCATGGGAAGCGACGGAGCTGACGCTATGGTTACGATGCGTAACGCAGGGGCGCGAACTCTTGCTCAGGATGAAAAATCGTGCATTGTCTTTGGCATGCCAAAGGAGGCTTATGCTCGTGGCGGCGCTGAACGGCTTGTGCCGCTGGAAAAAATTTCTCAGCAGGTCATCAACCTGCTTGCATAACCAGGCTCATAATGAAAAACAGATCTCATTACAACATGTGTGAACTCATATGACTGATCCAACAGCCGGATCCAATCTCGACCCTGATGCCGACAATCTTTCCGCCCCCCTTGATCTCTCTGAGATGACCCGATCGCTGAAGGGGAACAAGGAGATACTCCAGAAGCTGATCAGCCACCTGTTGGAAATCTATCCGGAACGGCTCAGCACTATCAAACAGGCGATTAAACAGAAAAAGTATGCCTTGCTCCGGCAGCAATCACATACGCTGAAGGGCGCTGTGCTCAACTTTAAAGCCCAAAGGGCCGGTGATCTGGCCTATAAACTTGAAAAGATGGGACTAGATTCGAACCTTGACAAAGCAAAGGAGACGTTTTACGACCTTGAGAAAGAGATGGAACGGATCAGGCAGTATCTCGCTGAGGCAGGCTGGGAAAGGACAGTCTCTTAGCCTCTTCCCGAAACCTCGGCATCATAAAGAAACGAATCCAAAAAAACTATTTGCAGTCTTTACGTGGATAATCCGAACCTGGTATGTTATATTTTTTATAATCTTTTTATCTTGTAACCCTCTGATATCTGGATCTGCACCGAGAACAAAAAAACTAACTACCTACTAAACTACCTACTCTAAGGAACATTATGAACATATTAATCGTTGAAGATGATTTTGTCTGCCGGACTCTTCTGCAGAAGCTTCTTACTTCATATGGCAGCTGCCACATCGCTTCAAACGGCAAAGAGGCCCTGACGGCATTCGAACAGTCTCTGAGCAAGAATGACCGCTACGATCTCATCTGCCTTGATATCATGATGCCCGAGATGGACGGTCAGGAGGCCCTGCAGAAAATCAGAAAATTAGAAGATGAGAGAAAGATAGGCGGAACGGATATCGTGAAGGTAATTATGATCACCGCCCTGACTGATCCTAAAAATATCATGAAGGCATTCATCAAAGGGCACTGCGAGGCTTACATCACAAAACCGATTGATCCTGACCAGCTCCTTGCCGAGATGAAAAAACTCGGCCTTATTGAATCAGACGAGTCAACGACTATCGACTGAAGTCGATAGAATAGGCACAAAGGCAGAAGGCAGACTTGTCGCGGCGTAGCTGATCTTTAGCGAAGACGGAAGGCAGACTTGTCGCGGCGTAGCTGATCTTTAGCGAAGACGGAAGGCAGAAAAATTTTAACAGTACTACAGACAAAATCCACAGCTAAATCCAATACCTCTCTGAATTATGGTCAATCTTCCTGCGGTCTTCCAGACGGCAGGGAAGTCGTCCTCCCCCCCCAGTTCAATTTATTTCTGAGGATTTCAAAATACCCTTTCTGGGGAGAACAGATCAACCGGAGCGGTTTCTTCGCGGCCTGCACCTCAAGCAGGTCATTCTCCTTCATATCCCAGACAGATCTTCCGTCCACAATGACCTTTACATCCTCTACCGATCCCGCCATCGTAGTTGTAAGGTCAACATGCGGCGGCAAAAGGACCGGTCGACTCTCCAGCATAAAGGGGCAGATAGGAGTTACCAGGATCGAAGAAAGGGATGGGACAACAATAGGTCCTCCGGCAGAGAGGTTATAGGCTGTCGAACCGGTCGGAGTCGAGAACACAATGCCGTCTGCTCTATATGTTGTAATATACTCCTTGTCAGCCCAGACACTCAGCCTTACAAGCCTGTCAACAGTCCCCTTGCTAATGACAACATCATTTAAGGCATAAAACCATTCGGATGTCTCCTTGCCGGAAAAAAGCCTCGCCTTAATCATCATGCGATTCTCAATGGCGACCGGACCGGCTAGGATGGTTTCAAGGACCTCAAAACACTCATCAACAACAACCTCGGTCAGGAACCCAAGACCGCCCAAGTTAACACCGACAACCGGAATCTCAAGCCGGCTCGCCTTTTCCGCAACATGTAAGAGTGTCCCATCTCCACCCAGAATGACGAGAATGTCCAGGTTCGAAGGAATCGTATCAATGACGGTCTCGATTGATCGAGCTGAAAACCACTCGACAAGTTCCCTGCAGATCCGTTTGGGGGCATCCGACCCTCTTTTAAGTATGATTCCCGCCTTTTTGACATTCATTCATTCGCCTTTTTAATCGATAGACTCTCTTAAGAGTTCGCTCTCAAGAAATAAGTACGCGGCAGGCAACCAGGACAAGCGCATCTACCGCACCTGTAATCGCTTACTTATTTCTGAGACAAACACGCACCAAGCTCCCTGGAGCGAAGGGTTGCAGCTTCGACCGCATTCATAACAATCCCGCGAAAACCTGCCTTTTCAAACTCATGAAGACCGGCAATAGTGGTTCCGCCCGGTGAGGTGACCATTGCCCGCAGGAGGGCCGGGTCCTCACCACTTTCCCTGATAAGATTGACAGAACCCGATATTGTCTGCAGAACAAGATCCATGGCAACCTGCCTGCTCAAACCGACTTTCAATCCGGCATCAATGAGACTCTCGATAAAGGTAAAGACATAGGCAGGCCCGCTGCCGCTCAAACCGGTCACCGCATCAAGATAGACCTCATCAAGGACCAGGCTTATGCCAATTGCATCAAAAATAGAGCGGGCGATTTCAAGATCGTTATCCTTCACTCTGCTGCCGGGAGAGAGCGCGGACGCGCCTTGCTGAATGAGCGCCGGTGTATTCGGCATCACACGTACAACCCGACAGCCGCTTCCTGCAAGACTCCCCTCTATAAACGAAATCGGAATACCGGCTGCAATGGAAATTAACAGGTGCTCTTTTCCTATAGATTTGTTCAGTTGATCAAGAAGTTTTCCCATGACCTGCGGTTTGACGGCAAGGATGACAACTTCGCTTTTCTTTACAATATCATTTCCATCAGCAGAAACAGCTACTGAAAAACTCTTTTTTAACAAATCACGTCTGGAAAGGTCAGGATCAGCAACCATAATCTGGTCGGCGTTGACAAGTTCGACGTCCAGAATTCCCTTAATAAGCGCCTCAGCCATCTTTCCACCGCCGATAAATCCTATTTTTTCAGCTAGCTTCATATACTCTCCCTTCTTATCCATACTTTTCACAAAAAAAAGCCTACAGAATCACTATATGACTCTGTAGGCATATAAAATCAACAAAAATTGTAACTGCTCAGCAGCACCCCATCTGTGCACGATCAGGCTGGCACACATAGATTTACTACAATTCACCAGTCTGCTTGCACACATCTGGTGCACTGCTGAGCAGTTACAGGCTGGAGTTTTTTGTAACTTTGAACTCATACCTGAGTAGTTACCAAAAATTAACGATTATAATACCGGCAACCATACTCAGGCGGGACAGGTCTTTCCGGCAAAAGCAGTCTGGGGAGGAACGAAAAATGGAAGAATCATATTTCCGGCCGCCTTTGTCGTGGTAACGACATGCTCAAGGACGTTGTTTTTTCCATTCTTTTCCAGTTTGACAAATTCCCAGCACTCAGGATGCGCCGCGATTGCGTTCAACAGACCAAGATGCTGCGTGTGCCCTGTCTTCGAAGCCACGACATGCCCAACCAGTGGACATCCGAGCAACGCAAGATCACCTACAATGTCAAGCAGCTTATGACGAACAAACTCATCAGTATAACGTAACCCCTCCTCATTCATCACGCCCAGGTTGTCCATTACAATGGCATTATCAAGAGAGCCGCCTAATGCCAGTCCATTCTCCTGCAGCTTTTCAACTTCGTCCAGAAAACCAAAGGTTCGCGCATTGGCAATTTCTTCGGCAAATCTTTTAGAAGAAAGCACAAGGGAATACGACTGCTTACGGATCATATCGTGCATGAAATCAATTTCACAGGTGATTTTCATGCCGTTATAGGGAAGGACACGTATGACTCTATCGCCATCCTGAAAGATGATCTCCTTGGTTACCTTCACCATCTTTCGGATACATTTCTGTCTGCGTCGATGTACCTTTTTCAGAATATGAACAAAGGGACCGGCGCTGCCGTCCATAATAGGAACCTCCGGCCCGTCCAGTTCGATAGTGGCATTGTCTATGCCAAGACCATTCAGGGCGGCGAGCAGATGTTCGGTGGTGGCAACACTCACGTTGTCCTGAGAGATGGTAGTTGCCAGACATGTGTCCACAACACGGGTCATAAAAGCAGGAATAACAGCCTCTGGATTGATATCGGTTCGTACAAATCGAATTCCACTGTTGGCCTTGGCCGGCCGAATAGTTAACTTAACAGGTTTGCCGGAATGCAACCCGACTCCACCTATCCTGACTGCCTTTTTAATGGTATGTTGATATTTATTCATAAGTTAAGGTCAATTTAGCTTTAATATGAAGAGGTTAATGGTATTTCCAGCTTTTATTATGCAAAAACTACGCCAAAACAAAATAAGCATATAACTATTTATCAAACCATCAGATAGTGCCCTGTTTACGGTAAATTAAAAAAGATGAAAGACTCCGGTAGGTTGCGAATAACGTATGCCTGGTGTTGCAAAAAAGCCACACATCAACGACCATCGTGTGCCATCCGCTTGATTTTGTTGCATTTCAGCAATAGTAGAAGATCGGGATTTTTTTCTAAGGAATGCTGCTGAACAGTTACGAAAATTGAACATGGGTCCTGAGGTAGAGATCGAACTCCTCATCGAGCAAGAATTCAACCTTGAGAATCAGGAT
>DAOVSZ010000175.1 GCA_030627725.1 Desulfobulbaceae bacterium | reverse complement strand
GTTGCCCATATGCGCACTGTAGGGCACAATGATCGTCTGGTCGCCCGGGGTGGCCATCTCGGTGTTAAAAATCGTAATCTCCTTGACCGTTCCACTGACCCCGCCGGCTTTGACAAAATCACCGAGTTTAAACGGCCTAAAGAGGATCAGCATGACCCCGGAAGAAAAATTACTGAGCGAATCCTTCAGGGCCAGACCGATTGCAAGACCTGCAGCGCCCAGCACAGTGAGCAAGGAGGTCGTGTTGATTCCAAGCTGATTCAAGGCGGCGATAATGACCGCGATCAACAAGGCATAGTAGACGATATTCTTGAGAAATTTGACGATGGTGGCCTCCATATTACTGCGCTCAAGGGCCTTTGCAAAAAGAGTCGTCAGCCACCCGCAGATCCATCGACCTATAATAAAAATAACTACTGCAGCTAAAATCTTCCCTGAATACAGACTCAACCAGTCAAGGACAACCTGCGGCTTATCTTCCATGATCTTTCTCCTTTGGCTTCTTTTTTAGATGGGTAGTTTTTTAATCTTCACATTGAATTTTTAAAAATTCTATCATCAAGGCAGGAGAAATTTCCAGTTTTTTTGATGGGGAGAGGGAGAAAGATTTTCTACGCAACCAAGAGAGCAATTCTTTGAGAGAAACCGACAAAAAAGCCACAAAAAAAATCGTAACTATTCAGCTAAGGATAAAAACGTTGGCTAAATATCCAACGGGATCTATTTAGATGTGCGCTAGATGTGAACAAGCAGGCTGACGAGCTATAGTAAACCTATGCGAGAAGGCCTGATCGTTCACAGATGAGGTGCAGCTGAATAGATACAAAAAAATCTTTCGTGTGGTTCGTTCGTGTTATGATGTGTGGTTCGTGTATGATGTGATGTAAAAGGGAAGGGCAGCTTGTACAGCCAGGGACTACTCCATCTCCGCTGTCTCGCTGATAAAATCCCTCAAAAAGGTCTGCTGCTCAGGAGACAGGTCCTTAAACAGAATAGCGGCCACATTCCTAGAATCAATCCTGCTGGCCCAGATCGAAACGCCGGGCAAGGGCATCTCCTCGTCTCCCGAAAGAATGACGGAGATATTCTGCATCGGCGCCAGGAGCTCCTCTGTCTGGAACTTTATCCCTCCCTCGCTGATATCTATCATCTGGCCGGCAGAACCGCCCTGTTCATCGATATATTGAATGGTATTCAGTATCGTATATCTGACATGCCCTCTTCTTTCACCGTCATGTGCCGTCACTCTCTCCTCCCTGTTTGAAAAAAAACGAGTAGATTCCAGATCCCATTATTTATTGTTATACTATACCACATAATCATACCTTGAAAAATTTGAATTTTTATTTGAAAGAGTTCCGTGTTATAGTACGCCCTGAGCCGTGAACAGGCAGAACAAAAAAGAGGAACCATAGGGCATACGGAGTTTTTATTTTTTCCATGAGAACGCTGTGTGCTCTGCGGGAGAATATAAGATACCAGAGCGGAGAAACCATGGAATTTGAATCATTTGAACAGGCGCTTGAGGTCTGCATGACAGCCGCAGATGGGAGCCCGGAACAGGATGAGGCGCTTCTCTATTGCCTTAACAATGCACCACCGGAACTACAGGATACATTAAAGAAACTGCACGAAAGCAAGCATGGCCAAAACTGCGGCTGCGGCAGCCATAAATAGTCTTTGCCCTGAAGCGTTCAGCTGTCAGCAATCAGCCGGCACATCACTTACCTTCGCGATTCGATATCCTGCCAGCCGCTCTCCAGCCTGGCACGGACTGAGGCTGTCTTGTCGCCGATGCCGATACTTTTGTCCCGCCTGTCGTCCAGCTGAATCTGGGTCACGACTCGGTTGAGCCCTCTTTCAAAGGGAAGTTCGTGTATCCAGGCGGCAAGGGAGAGCAAATCTCCTGCCGCACCCTCGATCACAGTCCCCATATCGTTCATCTGAAAATTCACGTTTTTCTCTTCAAGTCTTTTCTGGATATCGGCAACAAACTCACCAACACTTGCCGAACCGGTCCCCAGAGGGATAACTGTAATCTGCATCAGCGCCATAACGTTCTCCATATTTTTTCAGTAGTAATTCCATGCAAAAAAACCGAATCAAAAATATTTTGGTACAGCTCCTGCACAATGTCAAGCCTAACTCTTTCAAAAGGGAATCATCTCTGGTGGTATTGCAGAAAAATCTTCACCTATGCTCATTTTTTATGGTTTAATGGTAACAGTTACCGCATGGAGGTTAGGCTAATTTTGCAGCCACACCTGAATAGTTACGTTTAATGCAGCATAGTGTGATGAATCCATTTTGAATGCGCCCCCGCGTCAACAAAAAAAAGAGGTCCACCATGAAAAAAACAGTCCCTGCCATTCTTCTTTTCACTCTTTTTTATCTGCCTGCATCTGCTTTTTCTGAGGAAAGTGTCTTTATCCACTCCAAAAGCAGCACCACGAATACAGTAAATATCAACAATAAGACATACAAGCATCCCGGCGGCGCCCAGTCGATAAATATCGGCCCCAACCAGGTCAATACCGGCACTGTTGTTATTGACGGCAAGGAATATACGGGAGGCGCTTCGTCTTCAAAGACCACTGTCCCGCCTCAGGCAGATCCGGATGCCATCCAGAAACAGGTTGAGGAAGAACTCCAGGAGGCATTAAAAGATGTCCCGGGGCTGGGCGGTGAAATCGAATATGGCGGAGTGGATATCGATGACATGGAAGGCATCCCCGGCCTTGGACCAGCCGGGAACGTCCATATCAACACAGAAGGCGCCGATATTGATATACACGGAGGGTCGGTTATCATTAACCTGGAATAACGTGGTTAGCCTGCCTATCTCCTGAAGGAGAAACGTATATGGACCAACTTGACACAGTCATCAAGGCAATTTCAATGAGCATGGGCGCGGCCTGGGCAAGCGGCATCAACCTCTATGCCGCCATCCTGGTGCTTGGCATTCTCGGCTCAACCGGCAACATCGTCTTGCCCGAGGCCCTTCAGATTCTAACAAACCCTCTGGTTCTCGGGGCTGCCGGAATTATGTATGCGGCCGAATTTGTCGCTGACAAAATACCGGGCGTGGACACTGGCTGGGACGCGATTCACACCTTCATCCGGGTGCCGGTCGGAGCCATGCTTGCTGCCGGCGCTGTCGGTGACATGACCCCTGCGGTCAGCCTGGCAGCGGCAATCGTTGGCGGCGGCATTGCCGCCGGGACCCATGCCACCAAGGCAGGCAGCCGGGTGATGATCAACACCTCTCCGGAACCTTTCACCAACTGGACCGTATCGATCCTTGAAGACGTCACAGCCATTGTCGGGATATGGACAGCGCTCCACTATCCTACCCTTTTCCTCTGCCTGCTGGTCGTCTTCATCCTGCTGATGATATGGCTGCTGCCGAAAATCTGGCAGGGGGTCAAGAAGATCTTTGGCTTCATCCGCCGCCTTTTTCAGGGTCCCGAGAAAAAAACCCCGTCAACAATCGAGGCAGAAAACAAAAACCATACGACAAATTCCTGAACCTTGAACCCTTAGAACCGTGTTGACTTTCGACGAAATCATTCACAGAGGAAAAGACCGCTACGGTGACATCATTGTTGCCGACAAAAACGGGAAACGAAGCCTCTGCTTCGGCAACACCATCCGCCAGAGCTGCATGTTGCCGGATTCTCCTGAAACGCTCGTTCTGGAGTATACGAAAGCCATGATGTTTGCCCTCATCTTCGGCCCGCAAGCGAAATCCGCTCTTTTTGTCGGCCTGGGCGGCGGCTCGATGGTAAAATTTCTGCAGCATGTCTGCCCGGAATGCCGTATTGACGCTGTAGAGATGCGGAAGCAGGTCATCGATGCGGCCAACAGATTCTTCAGACTCCCGAAACCAAATTCCCTCTTTCAGATTATTCATGCGGAAGGTCAGGATTTTTTGGCCTCGGAAGAAGCCAAAAACAAGCAGTACGATCTTCTGTTCGTTGATGCGTTTAACGAGTTCGGCCCGGACTCTGTGGTCAGGGAGATTGATTTTCTTGCCGGATGCCGTAAAAAACTCAGCGTGGACGGGATCTTTACGATCAACCTGTGGACACGAAACGAAAGTAACTTCCCCTGGACCTACTCCATGCTCTCCACCGTATTCAGCGGCAATACGCTCAAACTTCACCTGACAGGAAAGAGTAAAAACGCCATAGTCTACGGTTTTAACAACCCGTCAAGCATGAAGGACCGAAAACACTGGCGAGAAAGGGCAAAAAATCTCCAGGCGCTTTCACAGATCAATTTTCAGAGGTTCCTGCGCCATCTGCTCTGGCAGAACCACCCGGTGACTCGCCATTTTTTCAATTAAGATCCGCCTGTAGAATTTCTTCCATTACCATTTGAAATCTGTATATAATAATCCATGGAACAAGTTACCCTCGGGCTGGCCGTTCTGCTTGGCGCCGGCCTGCTTTTTGCCCAGATCGGCAAAAGGCTGCATCTTCCCTCTGTTACCGGATATATTCTGGCAGGGCTTTGTATCGGTCCGTCAGGCCTTGAATTGATCTCTCCCGAAATCATTGGCACAAAACTGAACCATTTCACCCACATTGCCCTGATGATGATAGCCTTCGGCATTGGTGAACACATTGAAATTAAAGAGGTGCGAAAGGTTGCCAGAAGTGTCGGTTTTATTGGCATAGCTGAAACATCCGGAGCATTTATTTTTGTCTGCCTTGCCACCTTGGGGGCAGCGCTTCTGACACAGTGCGGGCCGGACACATGGGTATTCTCCGAATATATGATCCTTGCTCTCCTCCTGGGCGCTGTCTCCATTGCGACTGCTCCAGCAGCAACACTTCATGTGATGCGTGAAATGAACGCCAGAGGTCCTCTGACATCGACCCTGATGGCTGTAGTAGCTGTGGATGACGGCCTGGCCATCATGTTTTTCGGGATTTCGATTTCAATTGTCAGCCATATTATCGGCAACGAGTCAACGTCAATTATCTCAATGCTCCTGATGGGCGGCGGGGAGATCATATTTTCATTATTACTGGGTATACTTACCGGCCTGCTCATAGATTTTACGCTGCACAGGCTACGGCAGCGCGGCGAAATGCTCTCAGCAGGGCTTGCCCTGCTTTTGCTTTGTGGAGAGGGGGCTCGCCTGATGCACCTTTCGCCGCTTCTTGCCGGTATGGCTGCCGGGTTTACCATTGTCAACCGCGACAAAAGAGATGTCAGGCTGTTCAGGGTGCTGCGTGATTTCGAGCCACCGATCTATATTCTGTTCTTTACCCTTGCAGGCGCCCATCTCAATCTTTCGGCCCTCGGCGCTGCCGGCTGGATTGGTCTTGCGTATTTTCTCGCTCGCATGATCGGAAAAATTTTAGGCGCCGGACTCGGTGCAAAACTGGCAAAGGCGCCGCAAACCGTCCAGAAATACCTGGGCCTTGCCCTTACACCTCAGGCAGGAGTTGCCATAGGGCTTGTTTTTCTGATCAGCAATGACGCTGATCTTCATATCTTTTCCGTCATTATCACGCCGGTCGTGCTTGCCGGCGTAATTCTTTCGGAACTTACCGGACCGCTTTGCGCCAGACTGGCGATCGAAAAGGCAGGGGAAGGTTCTCTGACTCCTGCAATTCAGCCTGAAACCGAAAAAGATCCAGCCCGATTCCGCGATAAAGAAGGCTTTACGATCCTTCCCTGGACCTGGGAAAAATTAGTCCCTCCGAAAAATCAGGGTGGCGTCGTTCTCTTTGGCACCTCTCATTCCGCCACTGCTCCTGGATTGGCCAGGATGGCCACCATCTTTGCTCATCATTTTTCAGCAGCTCCGATGTCGGTCCGTATCGCTGCTCCTTCTTCAAATATCACTGACCCCAAAGCCCTTTTTCTTCTTGAAAGAACCGAAACAAGCTCTCTGGGATATACACTGAAGGAAAATCTGATCAAAGACGATGACGTGGCCCATGGCCTGATATCTGCAATTACCTCCCATAATACCAAATGCGTTGTTCTTGGCTATCCCATTGAAGATAGCATACAGGGTTTCCAGTATGTTGTTGAGAGTGTGGCAGAAAACGCTGTCTGCCCAGTGGTTGTGATCCG
>DAOVSZ010000286.1 GCA_030627725.1 Desulfobulbaceae bacterium | reverse complement strand
TGTTTGGCTTATCCATAAATGCACTGTCACATACTTGCCGTAAACCGTAAACTGTAAACCGTAAACTTTTCAGTACAATCATTTCGTCTTTCCACAGCATCGTTTGTACTTCTTGCCGCTGCCGCAAGGACACGGTGCGTTGCGCCCCACTTTTTCTTCTCCCCTGGCAGGCGTTTTCTTCTCAGCCTCATTACCGCGATTCATATCCATCTGCTGCTGCCGGCGTCGCTCTTGCTCCAGCCGATCAAGTTCTTCATCCTGCGCAATCTGCACCCGCAGCATGGTGATCACGGTCTTCTGCTTGATCGTATCGATCAAGGACAGGAACATGCCGTACCCTTCCCTTTTATACTCATTCAAAGGATTTTTCTGCCCATATCCCCTGAGACCGATTCCCTCCTTCAAGTGGTCCATGCCCAAGAGATGTTCCTTCCAGTGTGTATCCACAACCTGCAAAAGAACGATTCTCTCGATCTGCCGCAGTGTCTCCTCACCGAAATCCTTTTCCTTTGACTCATAGGCTTCCTGCAGGGCGTTCGTCAATTTTCCCGACAACTTCTCCAGATCAAGTTCCAGCCTCTCCTGTTCCGCCGGTTCAAAGACAACACCGAAGGTACTCAGCACCCGCTCAGAGAGACCTTCCCAATTCCAGTCCTCAGACGGGATCTTGCTCTCAGCAAACTCCTGTGCCACCTCCCCGGAAAGGTCGGCCATCATATCAAGAACAATGCCTTTGAGATTTTCATTGTCCAGAACCTCACGCCGCTGGCCGTAAATCACCTCACGCTGCTTGTTCATGACATCATCGTATTCAAGGAGGTGCTTCCTGATGTCAAAGTTATGCCCTTCCACCTTACGCTGGGCATTCTCTATCGCCTTGCTGATCATAGAGTGCTCAATAGGCTCGTCCTCTTCCATGCCGAGCTTGTCCATAATGCCTGAGATCCGGTCTGAACCGAAAATTCTTAAGAGATCATCTTCAAGAGAAAGATAAAACCGCGAAGATCCAGGATCTCCCTGCCGGCCGGAGCGGCCGCGCAGCTGATTGTCAATCCGTCGTGATTCATGCCTGCCGGTGCCGAGGATATGCAGCCCACCGCAGTCCGTCACCCCCTCGCCCAGCTTGATGTCGGTTCCACGTCCCGCCATATTGGTGGCAATGGTCACCTTCCCCTTCTGTCCAGCATCTCTGATGATCTCAGCCTCTTTCTCATGGTGTTTGGCATTCAAAACCGAATGTTGGACGCCTTTTTTTTTCAGCATCCGGGAGAGCATTTCAGAGATGTCGATATTGACCGTACCGACAAGCACCGGTTGACCTTTTGTGTGCAGCTCGCTGATTTCTTGGGCCACGGCCCGGTATTTGGCCTTGGCGGTCTTATAGATAACATCCGCATAATCTTCCCGTATCATATTCATATGGGTCGGGACGACGACAACATCGAGGTTATAGATCTTCTTGAACTCAGGCGCTTCCGTGTCAGCCGTACCTGTCATGCCGGCGAGTTTCTCATACATCCGGAAATAATTCTGAAACGTAATAGAGGCGAGTGTCTGGTTCTCACGCTCGATCTTGACACCCTCTTTTGCCTCCAGGGCCTGATGCAGGCCATCGCTGTAACGCCTGCCCGGCATTGTCCGACCGGTAAACTCATCAACGATGACCACCTCACCGTTAGAAACAATATAGTCAACATCCTTCTGGAAAAGGACATGGGCCTTCAAGGCCTGGTTGATATGATGCAGCGATTCTATGTTCTTGGGGTCATAAAGATTGTCCACCTTCAGAAGTTCCTCTCCCAGGGTGACCCCCTCTTCGCTCAGGGCGACGGATCTTGCCTTTTCGTCCTTTGCATAATGCACTTCGTCCTTGAAACGGGGGATGATCCTGTTGACCTGTTTATAGAGGTCTGTCGACATGTCGGCAGGCCCGGAGATGATCAGAGGCGTTCTCGCTTCATCGATAAGAATACAGTCCACCTCATCAACTATGGCAAAATGAAATTCCCGCTGACAAAAATCAAGGAAATCAAACTTCATATTATCACGCAGATAATCAAAACCGAACTCGTTGTTCGTGCCATAGGCCACGTCCGCATGGTAGGACTTTTTGCGATCTTCATCCTCAAGCCCATGCACAATAGTACCGGTTGTGAGGCCCAGAAAACGATAGAGTTTTCCCATCCATTCCGCATCACGCTTAGCAAGATAGTCGTTCACGGTGACAACATGGACGCCGCGCCCGGTCAAAGCGTTCAGGTAGACCGGCAACGTTGCCACCAGCGTCTTTCCTTCACCGGTCTTCATCTCTGCAATCTTGCCCTGATGGAGCACAACCCCTCCCACCAGCTGGACGTCAAAAGGCCGCATGTCGAGAACACGGGTTGACGCCTCTCTCACTACGGCAAACGCCTCAGGAAGAAGATCGTCAAGAGGTTCTCCCTTTGCCAGTCTTTCTTTGAAGCTGACCGTCTTTGCAGCCAGGCCGCTGTCATCGAGTTTCTGCATCTCCGGCTCAAGGCCGTTGATCCTGTCAACAAGAGGATTGATACTCTTCAAGACCCGTTCATTCTTGCTGCCGAACATCTTGGTCAATGCCGATTTAAACATGTGTTATATATCCTTAAAAATATGATGAATTCATCATTTATTTAAAAAACCAGGCACACAGGCAGAAGGCACAGAGGCACAAAGTTTATTGAGTAATTCTAAGAGATAAATCCCTTCCCTTTGGGCCTTCTACTCAGCTAGGAGGCTGTCCCCTGATCCCTGATCCCTAACCCCTGCCTCCAGCATCCCATATCATGGACTCCTCGTTGCAGTCAGGGAATTTCGGGCACTGAATGCAGTCGCTCCACACCTTATGGGGAAGCTTATTTTTATCAATGGGGCCAAAACCGATCTTCTGAAAAAAGGCCGGTTGATAGGTAAGGGTAAACACCTTGGTGATAGCCAGTTCATCAGCTTCATCAAGACAGGCCAGGACAAGCTCTCTCCCGATTCCTCTGCCGTGAAACGACTCATCAATGGCCAGAGAACGGATCTCCGCCAGGTTCTCCCAGCAGACATGCAGAGCACAGACGCCCATCACCTTCAGTTCCGAATCAACCTTTTCCTCATAGACCTTGAAGTCACGCAGATTATCGTACAGCGAACTCAAGGACCGGCCCAGGAGAAGGTCTTTTTCCGAGAAATGATTCAGCAGGGAGTAGATACCCTTTATATCATCCATTCTGGCATTTCGTATCACGGACAACTCCACTTTCCTCTCTGTCTTCTGAAAATTACGGTCCTGCCTTCCGGATGCTGGAAATCGGAAGAAGGGTAATATACGTTCTCATTCTCTCCTTGCCCTCAAGCGCTGCCGCCTTCGCATTGGCTGCGGCAAGGTCGTCATATTTCCCGACAAACACCTTAAACGAAGACCCGTCACCATCCTCAGCCGGCAGGGAAAAAGATGTGTACCCTCGCGCCCTCCAGGCCAGGACTGCCTGCATTGCCCGTTTTTGATCGGGGAAAAGACCTACCTGTAATGAAAAAACAGATGGCTCGGAGAAATCAGGTTCCGCCTCCCACTCGAATGTCCCGTTCTCATGCGCCTTCCATTTTGAGTTCCCGGAAAGAGACACCACTTCTTCCTTGTTTGAGAACGAATCCTTTCCTTTTGTCCACATTGATGAGGCAAGGTCGGCTACACCTGAAAATCCATCACCTGATGACTTGAGAACAGTCTGACCTGTCCATATGCCTAAAAGAAACATCCAGAGGAAGATGCAGGAGCCGACAATCCCCAGCCCGATCACTCCCACCGGACTCAATTCAAAACG
>DAOVSZ010000012.1 GCA_030627725.1 Desulfobulbaceae bacterium | reverse complement strand
TTCCGGATAATCTCATCAGGCTTGAGGTTTCCATCAAAAAAAGAGGCCAGTTCGGGAGATTCTTCAAAATTAATTTCAATAAAATTATCAAATTCTTTTCCCAGTTTTTTTACAAGCCTGGATTTGCCAACCTGTCTGGCGCCACGTAATAGGATTGGTTTTCTGTCCGGTGTATCCTTCCAGGTTTGGAAATATGTCAGAAGATCACGATAGAGAAACATGTTTTGGCCTAAAAGAAGAGGTTTTCATCGAAAAAAATGGCCATAAGGAAAGGTATTATTGTTTGAAAAATGGGCATTTGTCAACTCAATAATTGTCGTTATATTTTTTGGCACCGTAAAAAAAATCAGTTTATCTGGGTTGGGGATAATTTAAGGTGAGTAGAAAGGGTAACCTTTTTTCTTTTGATTTCGAAATCTACTGCGTAAAAAGATGAAGCTGAAAGATGCACTCAAGAACGTGTTGTCGGAAAAGGAGCTGGATCTTCTTGTCCGGGCCTACGATGTTGTCGGGGATATTGCGATTACGATGATTCCACCTGAACTGGAATCAAAAGAGCATGTTATCGGCAACACGATTCTGGGTCTGAATAAGAATGTAAAGGTCGTTGCGAAGCGGAATGGAATCGTCGGCGGAGAGTTCCGGACAATTCCGTTGAAAATTATCGCAGGAGAAAACCGGAAGGAAACGGAACACAAAGAGTATGGAGTACGGTTTTTTTTGAATCCTGAGAAGGTATACTTCTCAGTTAGAAGCAGTAATGAAAGAAAACGGCTGGCAACCCTGGTGAAACCGGGTGAGGATGTTCTTGTCATGTTTTCAGGTATTGGCGCCTTTCCGCTTGTTATTGCAAAGAACAGTCAGGCAGGCGATGTTGTGGGGATAGAAAAAAACAGGATTGCCCATATGTACGCTGTAAAAAATCTTGCACAGAACAGGAAGATCGGAAATGTGAGGTTTTTTGAAGGCGATGTGTGTGATGTCATGCCGACACTTGGCATGAAGTTCGATCGGATTGCAATGCCCTTACCGAAAACAGGGGAGAATTTTTTCGATATTGCTCTTTGCTCCCTAAAAAAAGGCGGGTGGCTTCATTTTTATGACTTTCAACCAAAAGAGCATGTTGACCGTGCTGTAGAGAAGGTATGTGCTGCATGCAAAAGAAATAACCGGACAGTAATACGCTCCAATACAGTTGTCTGCGGCCATAGCAGCCCTGGAACCTTTAGGGTCTGTGTGGATGCTGAAATTGATTGACATTGTTCGTTTCATTGCTAAAAAGAATGGGTAAGAGTTCACCAGCGCCTTTAAAATACCTTTATCAATGGAGATCTAAATAATGATGTACACCACTGAAGTAGAAGAAATGTGCCGCGTGGCAAAGGGGCCGGACCATGGTCCTGCACCGATTCCTGAGGAAGGGAAGTGGGTCCAGGCAAAGGAGATCAGTGACATCAACGGGTTGACACACGGTGTTGGCTGGTGCGCGCCGCAGCAGGGGGCGTGCAAACTTACCCTGAACGTGAAAGAGGGAAATATAGAGGAGGCCCTGATAGAGACGGTCGGCTGCACCGGCATGACCCATTCTGCTGCCATGGCTTCGGAGATCCTGCCGGGAAAGACGATATTGGAGGCCTTGAATACGGACCTTGTCTGTGACGCCATTAATGTTGCCATGCGGGAGCTTTTTCTGCAGATCGTTTATGGACGGAGCCAGTCCGCTTTTTCTGAAGGAGGGCTGCCGGTCGGGGCCGGGATGGAAGATCTTGGCAAGGGTTTACGAACCGTGACAGGCACCATGTACGGCACGAGCAAGAAAGGCCCCAGGTATCTTGAGATGGCGGAAGGGTACGTTCTTGAGCAGGGGCTTGATGAAAATGACGAGGTGATCGGGTATAAATTTGTCAGTCTCGGCCGGATGATGGATGCGATAAAGAAGGGGACCGATCCGGCAACGGCCTTGAAAGAGGCGACCGGGACCTACGGACGGTTTGCTGATGCGGTTAAGACGATAGATCCACGGCAAGAATAGGGAGAATATATCATGGCTTTATTTGAAGGGTATGAAAGAAGAATAGGGCAGATAACCCCTGTTCTTGAAAAATATGGAATAGCCTCTCTTGAAGAGGCTAAAGAGATCTGCGAGAAGGCAGGCGTTGATGTCTTCAAACTGGTCAAGGAGATTCAGCCCATCTGTTTTGAGAATGCCTGTTGGGCATACATCCTGGGAGCTGCAATCGCAATCAAGAAAGGGCAGAAGGTTGCATCCGAAATCGCCTCCACCCTTGGCGAAGGGTTGCAGGCATTTTGTATCCCGGGGTCTGTTGCCGATCACCGGAAGGTCGGTCTCGGACATGGAAACCTGGCATCAATGCTGCTCAGAGAGGAGACCAAATGTTTCGCCTTTCTTGCCGGACACGAATCCTTTGCCGCGGCGGAAGGCGCAATCGGGATCGCCAAATCGGCCAACCGGGTGCGAAAAGAGCCCTTGCGGGTCATTCTGAACGGGCTTGGCAAGGACGCTGCCCACATCATCGCCCGCATTAACGGCTTTACCCATGTGAAGACGCAATATGACTATGCAACCGGTGAACTCAAAGTGGTCAAAGAGACTCCCTATTCAAAAGGCGACCGGGCCGCAGTCAGGTGTTTCGGCGCTGATGATGTCCGGGAAGGAGTAGCGATCAACCATATGGAGGGCGTCGATGTCTCCATTACAGGCAACTCTACAAATCCGACACGATTTCAACACCCTGTTGCCGGGACATATAAGAAAGAGTGTCAGGAGATGGGAAAGAGATATTTTTCCGTTGCATCCGGCGGCGGGACCGGGAGGACCCTTCATCCCGACAATATGGCTGCAGGGCCCGCGTCCTACGGCATGACCGACACCATGGGCAGGATGCACTCGGATGCCCAGTTTGCAGGCAGTTCTTCAGTCCCTGCCCATGTTGAGATGATGGGGCTTATAGGCATGGGCAACAACCCGATGGTCGGCGCTTCCGTCTCAGTGGCCGTGGCCCTTGAAAAGGCGTTTTAAAAGTAAAAGGTGAACCGTAGAATATCGAAGGAGTTTATATAACCACTCAGAAGAGCCCCCAGAGAAGAAATCTTTCTCTGGGGGCTCTTCTGCCTTCTGCCTACGGCGTAAGTACCTTTCCTGCCTTTGACATAATCTCAAAGGCCGTGTACATATTGGTCACGATGCCGACCTGCTGTCTTTCCTTGATGTCAAAGAAGTCGAGACATGTCCCGCAGGCAAGAATTTCAACACCGGTATCTTCAAGGGCCATCATCTGGCCGAGGACAGGTGACCCGTCTATGGCAAGCTTGACTCCGGAGTTCATGAGAATGACGTGTGAAATTTGTTTTGCAAAGTGGAGCAGGCTTTCGAAATACGCTACCATCAATTTGCCGCCAAGGATATCATCACCTTTTCCCAGCACATCCGAGGTGATATAAATTACAATATGTCTTGGCAATGCAATATCGCATTCAATCGGCGGCGGTTCGGATACAGGGCCGCTTTTCCCTTTTCGGATCCTGATAAGGAATGCGTCGTCCTTTTCTTCGTTCTCCACTTTATGGCCCTGACTTTCCGCATAACGGCAGACATTGCTCAGGGCCGCTTCATTATCAACGAGTACACAAAGGATTCCTTCATCCATATGGTCAAGTCTGTCTTTTGTCTGGATAACCGGCTGCGGGCATTCGAAGCCCCGGCAGTCTAATGTGTGTTTATTTTTCATAGGGCGCCCTGGAGTCTTTTGTGATTTTGAACGTATACCTCACTCGTTATGAAAGAGTATGTAAAATGGTACACAAAATCAAATAGAAAATACTGATGGAATTATGAAGGATGATAGGATTTTTTGATTCTCTTTGTTCGAATAATCATAAATTGATGGTAACTATTCAGCACCACCCCATCTGTGTACGATCAGGCTGACTCACATCACGCCATGGCGTGATAGTTCAACAGCCTGCTTATACACATCTGGAGCACTGCTGAACAGTTACGGGATAGAGTTTAGGCCACGTTTGCTGCTCCACCTGAGTTACAAATTGACATGTTCATATGCCGGGGGTATCATCTCATAAGATGCAACCTCTTCCTTTATGGCTGTAGAATGACTCTAAACGCCATGCTGAACAGGTACATGATAACTCTTTTTTCGTAAATATTCGGCATTGTCCCAGATCCGCACGATCAGGCCGACTCACATAGCAAACTATAGACTCGCCGGCCTGCTTGCACGACTATGGAACAATGCCAAACATTTACATGTCGGTGGCTTGGGCTTGTCGGCATCAAGCCGAATATTTACTTTTTTTCTGCCGTCATAACAGCAATCTCAAATGCTTCTTGATATACACAATCTCCATACCGGTTTTCATATGGAAGAGGGGTTTTCCGAGGTCGTCCGCGGGATCTCTTTTGCCATCGATCCCGGACAGACCGTTGCCCTGGTCGGTGAGTCCGGATCAGGAAAATCCGTTACCGCCCTTTCCCTTTTGCAGCTTTTAGACAGAAGCGCTGCTTCCATTTCCGGAAAAATTTTCTTTGAGAATCAGGACCTGCTCCTGCTTGATGAGCCGGCCATGCGCAGGATCAGGGGCAACAGGATCGCCATGATCTTCCAGGAGCCGATGATCTCATTAAACCCTGTTTATTCGATCGGTGACCAACTCATTGAACCGCTCATGCAGCACCAGAGGTTGCCGAAAAAGGAGGCCATCGAAAGAGGTATTGCGCTTCTGGAACGGACCGGGATTTCGGAACCGGACAAGAGGATGCATAGTTTCCCGCATCAGCTTTCAGGAGGCCAACGTCAGCGAGTCATGATCTCCATGGCCCTTGCCTCCCGTCCGGCGCTTCTCATAGCTGACGAGCCGACAACCGCACTCGACGTAACAGTCCAGACACAGATCCTGGCATTGCTCAAAGACATCCAGGAAGAAATCGGCATGGCGATCCTTCTGATCACCCATGATCTCACAATGGTCAGGAAGATAGCCGATCACATCCATATAATGCACCAGGGGAAGATCGTTGAACAGGGTGAAACCGAACAGGTCTTTCGTTCTCCGACAGACCCGTATACCATCCATCTTCTTGATTCCGTGCCAAAGGGTGAACCGCCGCCCAGAGAACAGACCGAGGCCCTTGTCTCAATCAAAGACCTGGCTTGCGTTTTTACCCTGAAGGCTGGTTTCTTCAGACGCAAGGTCGGGGAGATACGGGCGGTTGACGGCGCCAGTCTCACGATCAGGGAGGGGAGCACCTATGGATTGGTCGGGGAATCGGGTTCCGGTAAAAGCACTCTTGGAATGTGCATCCTGCGGCTTACAGGCTGTCATGGCAGGATCGATTATGCGGGAAAGGACCTTCTTGCTTACAGCAACAGGCAGATGCGACCGCTTCGCAAGGAACTCCAGGTCGTGTTTCAAGACCCGTTCTCCGCGCTCTCTCCGCGTCTTACCGTGGAACAGATAATAGCCGAAGGGTTGATGGTCCATGGAATCGGCGGCAGTCGAGAGAAGCGACGGGAAATAGTAGAGCAGGCGCTTCTCGAGGTCGGGCTTGAACCTGACATGGCAGACAGGTATCCGCACGAATTTTCAGGTGGACAGCGGCAGCGGATCGCCATTGCCAGGGCCGTTGTTTTAAAGCCGAGGTTTCTGGTGTTGGATGAACCGACAAGCGCCCTGGACATGACCATCCAGGCCCAGATCATAGACCTGCTGCGCCGCCTTCAGAAGAATTACAATATGACCTATCTTTTTATCTCGCATGATCTGAAGGTGATACGAGCGTTAGCTGATGAGATTGCGGTCATGCAGAACGGAAAAATTGTCGAATCCGGCCCGGCCGGGAAGATTTTTTCGAACCCGGAGCATCCCTATACCAAGAAGCTGTTTCGTGCGGCCTTTGATCTTGAGACCTTGTAACAAACAGGCTTGTGGGCTGAAGGCTGAAGTATGTCAATCAGAGTGCAAAGACAGAATCAATGTCGTAATGTCTTCAGCCTTCAGTCTATTTACCTGCCGGGCAGTTCATTTCTGCCTTTCCTTGACATCTTTTAAGAATTCGGTGAGCAGCCTGCCGTCAGGGGCCTTGGCCAGAGGGTTCATCCTGGCCATTTCCTCCCATACCTGGATCGCCTGAGCCTGCTGATTCAGATCGTTATACAGAACAATCCCTTTGTTGAAACGGGCGATCTCATGCTTCGGGTCAATGCCCATGGCCTTGTCAAAGGACTCGACCGCCTTGACCGGCTGGCCGCTTCTTCTGAACATGACACCAAGATCGGTCAGGACGTTCGGGTCGTTTGGCCTGATTGCGAGAGATTTGTTGTAGGCATGAATCGCCTTCTCAAACTGGCTCGTGTCAAACCAGATATGACCGAGCTGGGCCCAGGCGCCGGCATTGTCAGGATTGGTGGATACCTCCTGCTGCAGGGCGAGGATCTTGTTCGCCTGTTCAGGAGAGAGTCCCATCCCTTGCGATGGGGCTGGTTGTTGCTGTGAAGCGGTCGGCGCCGGCGGGCCACCGGGAGACGACTGCATGGCGCTGAACACAACACCGGCTAAAAAACCTGCTATCAGAGCGGCGGCGGCAATGAGAAGCATGGTTTCCTTTTTGACATACCCTTCAACTTTATCACTCATAGATTGTCTCCGTTTCGTTTTATCTCCAAGCCCTGATCAGTTCTATCAGGGTGCGTACCCCGACTCCGGACGGGCCTTTGGGGATATAGGATTTTTCAGTATATTTCCAGGCCGTGCCGGCAATATCAAGATGTGCCCATGGTGTTTCTCCTACAAACTCCTGCAAAAACGCGCCGGCAGTGATGGTGCCGGCACCCTTGCTGCCGACATTTTTGATATCGGCAATCTCGGATTTAAGCTGTTTTGTGTATTCAGGGCCGAGCGGAAGCCGCCAGAGAGGTTCGCCGCTTCTTTCTCCGGCAGCAAGGATTTTTTCTGAAAGTTTATCGTTGTTAGAGAGCAGACCTGTGCGATGATGCCCCAGTCCGATTATGACAGCGCCGGTCAGGGTCGCAAGATCGACGATCGCGTCAGGCTTGAACGTGTCAACGCCATAGGAGAGGGCATCGGCAAGGATCAACCTTCCTTCTGCGTCGGTGTTTATTACCTCGACCGTCTTGCCGTTGTAATGGGTGATGATGTCTCCAGGTTTTAAGGCATGCGGGCCGGGCATGTTGTCGGTTGCCGGTACAATTGCCACGATGTTGACCCGTTTCGGTTTTTCTTCCCCTACCATCTGCATGGCGGCAAGCACTGCAGCGCCGCCGCACATATCGTACTTCATGTCCTGCATGCCGCTGCCGGGTTTCAGTGAAATGCCGCCAGAGTCAAAGGTAAGGCCTTTGCCGACCAGGAGCAGGGTAGGGGCCTTCTTTCTCCCGGTCTTATATTCAAGAATGATCATCTTCGGAGGCTCAGCTGAGCCCTGATTAACGCCGATAATTCCACCCATCCCCATTTTTTTCATATTATTCAAGGAAAGGACCTTGCGGCGGAAACCGTATTGTTTTGAGAGTTCGAGTGAGTATTTGGCAAAATGCGTCGGAGTCCAGGCGCTGCCGGGCTCATTTGCCATATCTCGTGCCTTGCAACCTGCCTCGGCCGCTACCTGGCCGAGCTTGAGGCCATGCCGGGCGGAAGATGTTCCGGCAACGGATAATTCAATCTTTTCCAGAGTTGATGGCGTATCATTCTGATCTTCATTTGTGGTCTTGTATTTTCTGAACTGGTATGTGCCGAGAAGAAGACCCTCGGTCATACATTCGACCATCTCCGACTTTTTTAACTCTTCTGTCTCGGGCACGACAACGAGCATTGTGGTTGTCTTGGTCTTTGCAGCAGTAGATGCGACAGTGCCTCCTGCCTTACGGAGTATCTCTCGTGATGGTTTGTCTTTTCCCAGTCCGACAATCAGGACCCGTTTCGGGCCTTTTTGTGTTTTCGTTCCTGACGGCTCCGGGTAAAAGAGAATTGTCTGGCCTTCCTTGCCGAGAAAATCTCCAGCCTCGAATGCCGGTTGGATGAGGTTCCGAATCGTGTCATCGGCACAGGTTGGTTCTTTCTTTTCATTCTGTCTGACAAAATGAACGATCATATCACCATGATATTGATCCGGACTTTTCCGGGTAACTGAAATCAAAGCATTCTCCTAGAGTAATTTTGATGAGTAGATGTGGGGAGTAAACGATGTACAATTATATATTGTCACCTCTCGGCTGTCACTCTCTTTGATATAATTTCTCAGTCGATCATGGCGCTCTTTTTTTTCGGTCTCGCAGATAAGAGAGGGTATAAATTTTGAAAATGACTCAACTTCTTCTTGACGTTTGTGTAGATCTTAAAGCATTATATACACTATGAATGAGAGTAAATTAAAAGAAAGGAAACTGAAAAATCTCCTCCGGAAAACGGATGATTCTGAAATCGCTTCTCTCAAAGGGACGATAATCAGCATAATCGAGATTATCAACGATCCGAATTCGAATCTAAACGATTTGAAAGAGTTGCTGCAGCTCGACCCTCCACTGACAGCCAGAGTATTTCGAGTTGCCAACTCTCCCTATTATGCAGCGCCGCGACCTATTCATGAGATAGAACAGGCGGTAGTCTGGATCGGTTTTAATGCCTTGCAGGAAATCGTCCTGACCCAGAAGTACAGTGAAATTCTAAAAAACTGCAGACGGGTTCAGGGGTTTTCTCCGGAAACCATCTGGAAACACTGTCTGGCAGTGGCCCTTCTTTCCAAAATGATCATGCGAAAGGAATTCGGTTTGAAGGGAAATGATGCATATGCGGTCGGCTTACTGCATGACATAGGTCTTATTGTGGAGGACCAGCTACAGTATGATGACTTCGGCAAGGTTATGCAGGAGGTTGTTGACGGACATCAGGAAATTCTGACTGCGGAAATGAGTGTTTTAGGATTTGACCATGCCGATGTCGGTCGGATGTTGGCTGAGCATTGGAACTTCCCGCACGAATTCGTCGATGTCATAGGTTCTCATCATGACCCTACAATGGGTGTTGCGGATGACGGCAGGATAGTCAAGGTTTTGTATGTAGCTGATTTCTTAAGTTTTGAGGCCGGCTTTGGCTATGGCAAAGGCACTCGTCAGGACAAAGAGCTTTTTGCCATGGTGACCGATGAGTTGAAGCTTGAGCCCTTTGCCTTGAGTCTGATTACAGAGGCAATGAAGGAAGAGATGGAACGAATTGAAGAAAAAGGGGTTTTCCTCCGATGACGCCGGATGATGATATCCAATCCTTGAAACGTCGGATTTATGAACTGGAGACCATGACCAGGCATCTTACGAATGAGGTGCGCCTGGGCAGGGAGGAATCCGAGGAATACATCCGAAAATATTTTGAGATTTATCTCCGGCTGGACCAGAAGGTGAAGGAAAGGACCAGTGAACTGGAGGAGGCGAACAGAAATCTTCAAGAAGCCCTGACGAAAGTCAAGACATTGAGCGGCTTTATCCCTATCTGCGCTTCCTGCAAAAAAATCCGTGATGATAAAGGATACTGGAACCAGATCGAAGCCTATATCCAGAAGCATTCAAATGCTGAATTCAGTCACGGTATCTGTCCGGAGTGCCTTAAAAAGCTTTATCCTGAATTCGATTTTGAAGATAAAAGTTAACTGTTCAGCAGCACCCCATCCGGAGTGGTTACTCCTCGTCCTCTTTTATAATTTCTTTTGCAAGCGCACGCCATTCTTCTAACGGGTAGATGTTTTTCACTGTATCAAGGTCGGTTTGAATAGACTTGCCATAGGTAGCTTCAAGCAGACACCTGTCTGCGATGGCAACGCTTTTCGGTATGCCCCAGAGCTCGATCAGGGGGTAGTTGTGGTTTGCCGCGGTCTCAACTATTGTCATGGGAAGGTTCCACCATAGCATCAGGCAGCTTCCAAGCTCGGTATGAAGAATTCCGAAAATCTCTTCTTCGATTTCGGTTGAAGGAAGATCAAAGGCATCCCTTAATGAGACAAAGTGGAGATATCTGGCACAGGAATAAGAGAAAAAGACAAGTTTCCCGATATCGTGCAAAAGGGCGGCTGTCGCGGCCTCCCTTTCATGACCTGGGATAACATGCCGGGCTATTCGGCTTGCCAATTTACTGCACTGAAAGCTGTGTTTTGATACTTTTTTTGCGTATTCCTGGCACAGGCTCATTGCCGGCAGGGCCTTCATTGCACAGAAAAAAAGAAGTATCTCCCTGATCTGATTGACACCTAAAAACGCTATCGCGTGCGAAAGGTTGCCAATAGTACCTCCCCTTGAAAAGGCGGCGGAATTCACAACATGGAGCAGTCGTGAAGAAAGAACAGGATCTTTTTCAATAACTGAAGCCACACCCTCAATCGTATAGTTTGGGTTCTGCAGAAGGGCTTCAAGTTCTTTTAAGAGATCGGGGGGTACGGGGAGGTGGGGGCCGGATTCAAGGAAATCACAACATTTTTTCGAGCGCATCCGTGATCGTGTCAAGAGATCTCTTGTCAGTGTCTGCTCGATATCCTCGTTTTCCCCTTCATGGCACAGATATCTCTGCGCAAGGCCGGAGGCTACAAGCTTCATGAGATCCTGTTTGTTGTCAGGAGAGGAAAAAATGATTCGTATGGTATGCTGGTATGTATTCTGGAGAAATCGGAGAAAATCCTTGCCGGACATATCCTCCAGATGGAGGCGGCAGATAACCACATCGGCAGCAACACCCGCCATGATGGATTTCGCCTTGTTGCCGGAATTGCAGTAATAAACAAGATAGGGTTTCTGGTGAAAATACTGTTTATAAAAATTGAGACTGTCGGGATTATCACCAACGACAAAGATTGTATATGTTTTCTTGTCCGACATTAAACCTTTCCTGAATTACAAAAAATTTCACTGCGGAGAGATTAGTCACACTATATAATACATTATGTGGCCTTGCATAAGCAACTAAGAACATATTAATTTTGTTTCAAATTTTCACGAGATTGTTACAATTGTCGTTGTCGAATTGAGAGAGTAAATGATAATTATTTGTTCCGGACAGACAAACAAAAAAGGAGTTCAAATTGGTTCTTCAACTTTGCATTGCTGTTGGTCTTGCGATTTCCGTGTCTGCTTTGTGCAGTATCATTGAGGCGATTCTCTACTCTACCCCCGCTAGTCATATCGAGGCCATGGCCCAGTCAGGAAAGAGGTCCGGCCATGTTTTGAAAAAACTGAAAGGCGAAATTCACAAGCCGATTACCGCTATCCTGACCCTCAATACAATTTCTCATACAATGGGGGCTGCAATTGCCGGAGCATCCGCTGCAGTCGTCTTTGGCGACCAGAACCTGGGATGGTTTTCAGCCATTTTCACGCTCTTTATCCTTATTTTTTCAGAGATTCTCCCCAAAACCGTGGGGGTTGCATATTCCAGGACCCTTGCTCCCTGGATTGCCTTGCCGCTGCAATGGCTTGTCAGACTTCTTGGCCCCGTTATCTGGCTCAGCCGCATCATCACGAATCTCATCCCGTCAAAAGGAGAGGATCTGCTTGTTTCAGCTGAGGAAGTGCGGGCGATAGCGAGTCTGAGCCGAAAGGCTGGAGAGATTGATCTGCAGCAGGAACGGGTCATCGCGAATATGCTTGAATTGAAGGACAAAAATGTACAGCAGGTGATGACCCCTGGAACTGTTTCTTATCTGCTCAGTGAACATATCGATGTTAAGGATGCAATGACCAAGAAAAACGAATGGGGCCGGCACAGCAGGATTCCGGTATATGACATAGGCCCTGATGATATTGTCGGAGTTGTTCTGGCAAGGGACATTCTCTTGTGCGCAGCAGATGGCGACGATCAGCGGAAACTTTCGGCCTTGATGCAGCCTGTCCACTTTGTGCCTGAATCAGCCCCCTTGAACAGGGTATTGCTTGATTTCTTCGAGCATCATCAGCATCTTTTTGTCGTTGTTGATGAGTATGGAGGTGTCATCGGTGTGATCAGTCTTGAAGATATCATAGAAGAGATTGTAGGCAGGGAGATAATGGATGAGTCGGACGAAACTATTGACATGCGTGAATTGGCCAGGAAAAAAAGGGCAAGGCTTATGGCTGGAAGATTTTAGTATGAAGGGAAGTCATCACAGGACCCTCCTCTCCGGTCGTTACCTGAAACCTGCCAGGTCACGGCGCATGAGGATATAGATAATTGCCAGAGAGGCTGCAATCATCAGGGCAGGGCTGAAAAACCACATCAGCAGGGGAATGAGAAAGTAATAACCTCTGAGGCCCAGTGAGAAATGTATGCCGGATGTCAGAAACATCTTGGCAATATTCTGAGTTGAATCCCCCCCCTCAATTTTGTCCAGTTCATCCTTAGGAATGTTGATAATAAAGGACATATAGTTAATTTCTCGGATGTGCCAGGTAAAATTAAAAAATGAGTAAGAGAGAATTATAATGATCAGCAGAATTTTAAAGGCGCTGGCCTCCGGTCCCGAGGCCCCGGAGAGGTAGAATGTCTCACCGCCTGTTTTTGCGGGGCTGAGGGTAAGCAGCAGGCTAAAGGCCCCCATGATCATAATAACCGAGGTAGAGGCCAGAAATGAGGCGCTCATTATGGTGTTTCGCAGGGTCTGCACCACCATAATACTGTTTTGACCGCCTGAGTGGGCCTCTATCCAGGCATGCCTGTATTGCTGCAGCTTTCCGAGAAACAGGTTGTCCGGCCGGTGTCTGAGCATCAGCGTCAGAAAAAAGCGATATCCTGTGAGCCCTGCCAGAAAGACGATCAGGGCGATCCAGTCTAAAAGATAAAAATTGGCCAACCACTCTTGAAAAACAGTATAAGCTGACATCACTAACCTCCAGCAATTTTTGATTGCTGCTGCTCATGCCTGCGGAGGCTTCTGTCAATGACCTCGGCAAGCTTATCGGCTTTAACCGGTTTCGACACATAGTCATCCATGCCCGCCTCAAGACATTTTTCCCTGTCACCCTTCATGGCATGGGCTGTCATTGCAATGATTTGGATCTTACCGACAGGGGAGGGCAGTTTGCGGATTTCCCGGGTGGCGACAAAGCCGTCCATCACCGGCATCTGACAGTCCATTAACACCAGGTCGTACTGGGTGGTTTGCAGTTTTTTCAGCGCCTCTGCACCATTTTCCACCGCATCGGCGTGGTAACCCATTTTTTTCAAGTGCAGCAAGGCCACCTTCTGATTGACAAGATTGTCTTCTGTCAACAGAATGCGGATGCCTTTTTTCTCCGTCTCGGACAGGGAGTGGCGGGTGATTATCTGCGCCTTTGCTTCTCTTTTTTCGGCTGTCTGCAAGCCGAGGACCGACCTGAGACAGTCTCGCAAAAGGGCCTGCTTGACCGGTTTTGTCAGAAAGGCTGAAAAGCCGCTCTCTTGAAAACGGGCCGTATCGCCCCTGTTTCCTATGGGTGTCATCAGCACAAGTTTGGTAGCGCTCAGGTCCTTGTCTGCCTTTATTTCTCTGCAGAAGTCCCCAGCATTCATGGCAGGCTGCGGCATGTTCAGTATGGCAATATCAAAGCGATCGCCGGCTGCAGCAGCCTGACGTAATTTCTCTTGGGCATCAGCGCTATTCTTGGCCTCAGCATAGCGATTGCCCCAGGCAGTGAGCTGTTTGGTTATTACCAGTCGGCTGTTGGCATTACAGTCAACCACCAGGATAGAGGCTGCTGCCAAGTCTGCATCTTCCTGATGCTGTTTGTCACGAATATCTCCCTCTTGCTTGGCAAATCCGGCAGTAAACCAGAATGTGCTGCCTTTCCCCTCCTCGCTTTCCACGCCGATGGCGCCTCCCATCATCTCGGCCAACAATTTGGAGATGGTCAGTCCCAGACCGGTGCCGCCATATTGTCTTGTGGTTGAGCCGTCAGCCTGGGTGAAGGCTTCAAAAAGCGCTTCCTGTCTCTCCTTTGCTATGCCGATACCTGTATCGTGGATATTGAAGCGCAGCAGGGTATCTCGCTCACTTTCCTCAACCATGACTACCTGCAGATAAATCTCACCTTGTTCTGTAAATTTGATGGAATTGCCGATAATGTTGGTCACTATCTGACGCAATCGTCCCGGATCACCCTGGAGAGGTGAAAAGACTTCCGGTTCAATCAGACAGACAAACTCCAGTCCCTTCTGCTGTGCCTTCAGAGCCAGCATGTCCAGCATATCTTCGATGGTGAGACGCAGGTCGAAGTCAATGATCTCCAGTTCCAGCTTGCCGGCCTCAATCTTGGAGAAATCAAGAATATCATTGATAATAGCCAGCAGTGCATCGGAACTGCTTTTTACCGTTTGTGTGAATTCTTTTTGTTCGGCATTCAGTTCCGTGTCCAGCAGCAGATCGGTCATGCCTATAATGCCATTCATAGGGGTACGGATTTCGTGGCTCATATTTGCCAGAAACTCACTTTTGGATTGAGTCGCCTTTTCCGCAGCAACAGTGGCGACCTCCAGTTCCTCATTTTTTTCTTCCAACTCTTCAGCATAGCGATTTATCTCATTGGCATTCATCTCGTCCTGCCGATGTGATTCGGAGAGCTGGTTGTGCGAATCCTCCAATCGATCCATCATGTGATTAAAATCGATGCACATCAGTTCTACTTCATCAATGGCGGCGCCTGTTTTTTTACTTGATACCTCACTGACCCGAACATCCAGGCGGCCTTCTGTCGATACCATGCGCAGTACGGTGACAAGCTTGCTGATCCGGTCAAAAATTCTTGTTTTCAAAAGGAAAAAAAGAACAATTGCAATAAACACTGCCCCTATAAACGGCAACAGGCTGTTTCTCAGAAGCGCATGACGAATCTGCTGAAACTCGGCATCATCAATAGCCACAAACAGTTCGCCGACACCCTGCTCTGCCTGGTCAGTCAACTGAAGGGACTTGACAAAATGAGGATGTCCCATAATGGCAATAGCGCCATGGGCAGGATAGGAAAGTGACTGTTCCGGAAAGCTGGTTAATGTGAGGCGCTGTTGTTGATTGAATATGATGAAATCCGCCTGGGTGGTCCCCTTTATACGGGCCGCCAGGTCTGCATTGCCGTTTATCGGCTTCAACAGCACCACAAAGCCGTAAAAGTCGCCAATATCATCCAGCAGGGGAATTGTTGCCTGCATGGCGATCATATTTTCACGGTTGCCGCCCCTTTCCTCAAGCAGATTAAAATCTAAAAAAATCTCGGGCGGCACGGATGTAAAAAAGATCTGTTCTCGGGTATCGGCAAGGATATTTTTATAGAACTCCGGGCGGATTTCCTCCTGCGACAAATTATTAGAGGTCAACAGTTCCTTGTTGTCGCTGAAAAGCAGGACGATATCAATACCCTGCTTGGAACTGAAGGTCTGCAGCATAATAGAGATCGGCTTGATCTTGTCGTAATCGAGAAATTCGATAATCTCGCGGTTTTGCTCCCTGATGATTCCGGAAACAATTTTCAGCTTTTCCAGTTCGCTTTGCAGGACTGCCTCGGCGGTTTCAAGCTTGCCCTGCAGCTGACCTTCAATGTTCCTTTTGGCGCTTTTCTGGCCTTGGTAAAAAGAAAGGGAGGCGTTGACCACAATGATTGCTATAAGCAAAGAAAAGGTAAAAAATATCTTGCCGATAATGCTTTTTGTTGCCTTGATTTCCGTTCTGTGGCCGTTTTGTTTCATTGTACTAATCACAGGTTGAAGCTGTCAATTGACGATCTAGTTCCCGACCTGTAAGCGATTACAGGTGCCGGAGATCGGAGTCTACGCTTCGCTCCGCTTACCTGCCGCAAGCAGGGCGAGCGACTATACTTGGGTATGTCAGGAGCCCTGATCGTGGCTAGATTCGGTGCCTGTGATCGCTTACGTTTCATTCAGAGTCACAAGGAGGCAGAAGGAGGCAGAAGGATTGTTACGGATGGCTGATAAGAAATGATCTTTCTTCTGTTTTCCAGCGCAGCACCCCGCCCTTCAGCACTCCCAGAATCCGGTATCCCTTGCCGGCAAGGTATTTGGCAGCGCTTAACGATTGCTTCATGGTCCAGTCCGTGATTATGATATCTCGAGCCCTGGGAATCTCCGAAAGCCTCTCTATTATGTCGGTGAGTGGAATGCGTACGCTGTTTTTGATAATTTCAGGCTCTTTCAGGAAGTGAGGCCGCACGTCAAGGATGAAAATATCTTCCTCTTTGAGCAATTCTGCGACCTTGTCAGGGGGCAGCTTGTTCACCCTGATCTTGGTAAATTTCTCGTCAACCAGCATGGGATAGTTAAATCCACGCCATTCAGGAATACCGCCGGCAAACCTGTAGACCTTTGTGTATCCTCTTTTCACCGCAATCCTTGCGGCACGTTCACTGTACGGTCATTTTTTCCCCATACAGTAAAAGACCAGGGGAGTGTCCTTGTCTTCAGGGAGTTTCGTGCTGGTCTCCAGGTTATCGATGGAAATATTGATGGTCCCGGTAATATGCTGCATTTCAAACTCAAGCTGGCTCAACGCATGGATGACTATGCCGGTGCCGGAATCCAGCATATGCTTCACCATCGGGGCGGTAATATTAGTAACCTTTCCGTCTTCTGGAGCAGCCTGCAGAGAAACGGGAAAAGACAGGAGCAGTACAGTCGCTATCAGCAAGAGACCTGATGAGATGTAGCGCCGTGAACGCATTCTTATTCCTCCCTTGGCATATTTTCAATTGCAGAATAGAGCAGGATGAAAAAACAGGGTCGAGACAACTATCATATTTTAGAGATGAAGGAGGAGCGTGGTCAAGTAAAATCGACAGTTAAATTTTTGAATAAGTACTATTTACATTGATCCCAATAATACTGTCCGTCTTTACGTTGGATCATGTTATACCCTTTTCCCTTGAGACCAGCATCCTCAATAGTGCTGTCTGTGTGTAATGGCTTACAGGATTTAACCCATTCCATGATAGTGGAAAGTTTGACATCGTGGAATCCAGCTGCTGCATAAGATGCGTAATCAAAAGCTGACCTCTTTCCACCTCGACAGAGAATTACAATATTTTTAGGTGCAGCCTTTACAATCTCTTTTTTGTCCTTAATTTTCATTAAGTTGGCTTCCATAATAGAGGCTGGTTTCTGTCTTCCGACACGCAGCATACGGTTACCATCAACCTTAATATATCCCCCTGCCGCCATTTTAGGATTTCTAACATCAGCGGCAACCCACCCAGGTTTTTTACCTGCAACAATTGCTTCAACCTCATCGGCAGAGGCAAATTTGTTTGCAGCGCGAATTTTTGCTAGTAACTCTTTATTTCCAGGCATAAAACCACGAAATTCATCTTGAGCGATTTCTATCACGGTTTGCATAGCAGGACTTAGTGCGGTTTCAGACGCGGTGGCTAAAGTTGTGTTTAACTGAGGTATGCCAACAAAAGCGATCAAGGCGGCATAACGCAATGCTCTGACACCACAAAATGACACAATGTCTGTAATTTGAGAAATTATGTTTTTCATGATCAATTCTCCATTTAGTATCTTGTTTATATTTAGCTTTTGTTGCGCCTCTGTAGGTTGTTTTTATTACAGTAGCCTCACCTCCTTGTTCGTGAAATAAAGATAGCCGGATTACCCTTATCAAGGTAACCCGGCTATCTTTTTAAGACCCGTGGCTTTCCGTCCCTGCTTTGCAGCAGGTTTGGCTTTAGCTTAAATGTCAAAAATGCAAGTACATGTTAGATGTAAGTTTAAGCGGCTGTCTGAGCAATGTCAAGGTGGTCAAAGCATAGTTTCTCTGTTCTTGTTTTCAGGGTTTGAAATTTTCAGGCATCTTTTCTTTTTATAGTTTAGGCCTAGTTCGGTTGCTGCAGATTTCAATCTTTTATCAGCCGTCCATAGTGGCACTTGGCTTAATTGGGCAGAAGCTAAAAGGTGAATGTCTACAAAACCTATGCCCTTGCCGCTTAATTGATTTTGTTCGATGCAGTATAAGAATTCTGGAAAGTCAATAACTGAAGCCATGGGCAGAGCCTGAAGTAACGATATAATTTCTTGTCGGTTTTTTAAGTTACCACAGGCGAGTTCACCGATGATATGGGTATGGCAAACCACATCACCGTCGAAAAGTAGTTTTTCTAAATGGCGATCACCATCTCGGAGGTGGTTGATCCAGACTGAAGTATCAACAAGTACCATAGTTATATTTTTGTTGATCGACGTCTTCGGATACTAGTTAGTGCTTTTTCTGTGCCACCAAGCATTGCAAGACGCTTGCTGCTTTCACGCGCAATTAATGCCTCAAGGCCAAGTCTCACTAAAGATGTTTTCTCTTTTACACCCGTCAAAAGAGATGCCTTCTCCAAAATTTGATCATCTATGTTTAATGTAGTTCTCATATGTATTATGATGCATCATCTGTGCATATGTGTCAAC
Organism: Desulfobulbaceae bacterium; assembly: GCA_030627725.1. Classification (GTDB taxonomy): domain Bacteria; phylum Desulfobacterota; class Desulfobulbia; order Desulfobulbales; family DAOVSZ01; genus DAOVSZ01. The sequence continues at coordinate 136 of DAOVSZ010000012.1, read as the reverse complement.
CGGATATTTATATTTCTTTTAGAAGATAACGTTTAAGCTAAGACGCGGTAAAACTGCGTTTTACCCGTCGTGCTTGAGCGCTTGGTTAGGTGCTATCTTTGACTTTTTTTATGTTTCATTACAGTCTTGCAGAGTT
>DAOVSZ010000079.1 GCA_030627725.1 Desulfobulbaceae bacterium | reverse complement strand
TGCAAGCAGGCTGGAGAACTATAGTAAATCTATGTGAGCCAGCCTGATCGTGCACAGATGGGGTGCTGCTGAGCAGTTACAAACTAAATAACCTTGTTCAAGGCATACTCGATAATACCCTCGGCACCGGACTTCAAGAGTTTCGGCACTAGATCACGCACCGTATGTTCCGAGATTACGGTCTCAACCGAAAACCAATCCTTCTGATAAAGATTCGCAATGGTTGGGGCATTCAGGCTCGGCAGGTGTTTAATCACTTCATCGAGGCGCTCGGAAGGGACATTCATCTTAAGGCCTACAATCTTGTCCGCGTTCAACGCCCCTTGAAGCAGCATTGCCATATTTTCGATTTTTTCACGCTTCCAGGGATCTTCCCAGGATTTTTTGTTGGCAATCAACTGGGTATTGGATGTCATCAGTTCATGTATGATCTTCAGCCCATGGGCACGGATTGTCGACTCGGTTTCAGTCACCTCAACAATAGCATCGGCAAGCCCGGAAACGACTTTCGCCTCAGTGGCGCCCCACGAAAATTCAATATCTACATCAATCTTCTTTTCTGCAAAAAACTTCTTGGTCACACCAACAAGCTCGGTCGATACCTTCTTGCCCTGAAGGTCTTCTACGCATGTAATCTCAGAATCACCCGGAACCGCCACAACCCACCTGGTCGGACGCCTGCTGACTTTGGAATAGATCAGATTCGAGACCACAACGACATCAGATCCATTCTCCATGATCCAGTCCTTGCCGGTAATGCCGGCATCAAGAACACCCTTATCAACATATCTCGACATCTCCTGCGCCCGGCATATCGAACAGGCAAGTTCATCATCGTCCACCTCGGGGAAATAGCTTCTCGAAGTAAGTTTGATTCTCCATCCCGATTTTTCAAACAGCTGAATGGTTGCTTTTTCGAGACTCCCCTTAGGAATCCCAAGTTTTAAGACATTACTCATTTATATACCTCCCCTGGGTCAAACACAGGTTTATCCTTCACTTTAAAAGCTTCATCTTCGACTCGACGGAAAAAGCAGCTGCAATAGCCCTTATGACAGGCGGCACCTCCCAGTTGCTCCACACGATAAACGACTGTATCTTCATCGCAGTCCACCAGTATCTCCTTGACCATCTGGATATGACCCGAAGACTCGCCCTTGAGCCAGAGTTTGTTCCGTGATCTGCTCCAGTAATGGGCCTTTCCGGTCTCTAGCGTCTTCTGCCAAGCCTCCTGGTTGACATAGGCAAGCATCAGCACCTCGTGAGAGGCGTAGTCCTGAACTATTGCCGGCAGCAGACCATCTCCTTTTTCAAAATTCAGCCTATCCATATTCTTATTATCTATTCTGCGGTTTCTCTTTGCGGTTCATATCACCAGATTCATCTTTTTCCCGAGAGGAAGACAAGAATTGGATCATACAGGAAGTCCTGTGCTTGCAATACTCACCGGGGTGTTTGCAGACGGCCTCTTCCGCCGTCATCTTCTGCATATATTTTTCACAGAAAAGCTCCAAAACAGTTACTCTTACAAAGAATAAATTTTATGAATGTCCTGTCAGGACAAAAATTACTTAACGGAGCAACAGGAAACGTGGATTCACTCGTTACATGCGCCTAACAGCCAGCCTTGGCAAGCAATAGAACACGCCACCTTATGATTTTCTTCCTGTTCTGTCAAGTTTTTCACAGTCTTCCCTGGATATTCGATAGAAGAATCGCCTGGACGGGATTTTTTTTACATGCCGGTATATTTTTTCTCAGAAGACAAAAACCCCCGGCTACTCGATTATGCCTTGATTTCATCTATTGGTAGAATTTGTTTCCCATGCCTAACTGTTAAGATGGCGACTTTTTTTGTCTCCAGGCGATAAATGATACGGTAGTTTCCATAAATCAATTCGCGAATATCTTCTCTATGTATCTCAGGAACAATCCTCCCGCTCATTGGTGATGATTTTAATATGTGAACTTTATCAAAGAAGTTTTCGACCCATTTTGCTGAAGCCGAAGGATTGTCCTGGGCTATATATTCTGCAATTTTTATCGTTCTATCTATTGCAAGGGGGGACCAGAAGATTTTCATTTTCCAATCCGTCCCAATACAGCAGCTTTAGCTTTGCTATGTTCAATACCTGCACCAGAATCAATTTGGGTTATAGAGGTTTGAACATCCTCTAATAACTCAATTTTTTCTTGCATGGCTTCATACTCAGCCACATCAAGCAAAACTGCAACTCCCTTGCCGTGCTGAGTAATGACAAGAGGTCGTTTTGTGTCGTGTACTTGTTTTAAAAAAGAAGCGATTCCAGTCCGGAATTCAGACATGGGCCGAATGTCTTGATCGATTTTCAATCTTTGCATGCTTTGCACCTCATTTGTAAGTTTATAGTACATTATATCGTACAGTATATGGTGCTTGCAAGTTTGTTTTTTCTGACTGAACGTTTCGCGTAATTTGCAGCACTGCAAGGCCTTTTCTTTAAATTATGTCTAATAATTTTTTTGAATACCCCTTGTCTCTGCTTCCCTTCACCCTGCAAAAGCACGAATGAAACAATGTTTATAACAAAATATTTATTTGACATCCCATTTCTTATTATGAGATAATTTTTATTGTCACTGGAAAATTTATTTTAATAAGCAGGTTATGTTTTATCTGGTTGAATGCAAAATTGTATGGCTTTGTGGTGAAAAAATGACTACCTACACTTCGAATATCAAAAAAATACGGTTGACTCCGGAAGAATTGGCGAGAAAAAGAAATGCCATTGGTGAGATAAGAAGTCTTATGCTAAAATGCTATCCTGATGCTGGATCAAAAAAAACCCGTGAACATATTCTGGCCCGTGTAAGCAATATTTTCGTTACTGAGTTCGGTAACCAGAAAGATGTAATCAGGAACCAGATCATTGGTAGACTTTTCAATCGGGATGGTGGCGAAAAAATGGTCCTAGACATCAACGGATTGAAAACGGAATTTAAAATCCTTAAGTATGCAAAACTATGCAGGGTTGATGGGATTCCTGTTGAACAACTAAAAAACAGTTCATTGCCAAAGCATTTTCGTGAGGGCATGATGGCTTCCTTGTTTAAGAGAGAAATTGACAAACGGATGCAGTCAGAGAAAATGTTTAAGCGACCTGTTATCGATATCACGCAGAGGCAATCTAGAAAGCCGGCGAATATATTTTCCTCAGTTATCAATGCCGGATGGTTCGGGAAATTCTCATGTTTTCTGTAATGTCAGAATGTAGCATAAATCCAGCCGGATTTTTCTCCTACCCACTATAGAGGAAAAATCGTCTCTCCTCGTCTGCCTCTGTTCATAAACATGATACCCGGCATCCGGGTTTCTATCTTTAACGGCCTTGCCATGCTTTTGAGTTAATCGATTACCGTTTAAGAGTCAACCCAAGACTTGACCCCTTGTTGCGCCCTTGTTGACCCCGAGGCCAACGAGGGAAAAGGGGGTAGCTCACTCCGTCCCACTATTCTCCTATTGTATATGGTAGATTCAAGTTCGAAGTGCACCACCCCCTTTTCTGATCGTATTTGTCTTATCTTTTCGACAAGCGTCATTATACACCTCCTTTGCTAATATCCATATTATGACACAGGTCTTCAAAAGAAGCGTGCCGTGTTTGGAGAGAAAATAGCTTAACTCGTGAAATGCATCTAACCACTTGTAATACTCTTGCAATATAACAAAAAAGCGGTAAAAATTACATTCTCGTTACGGATTCAGGAAGAAAAAAGAAGGCATGAATAAAGACTATGGCAAGAACGAAAACAATTGCAACCCTTGGGCCTGCAACAGCTGATAGTGCTACCATTGAAAGGATGATACGACTGGGGGTGAATGTCTTTCGCCTCAATTTTTCCCATGGTGACCATGACTTTCATGCAAAGCTTATCAAAATTGTAAGAAAAGCCGCAGAAAAGCTTAACAAGCCGGTTGCTCTCTTACAGGACATTTCCGGGCCTAAAATACGGATTACACCGATTGAACCAATCCTTCTTGTGGAAGGCGATCTTCTCTATATCTGGAGGAAAATACCGCCTGAAGGGGCGCAGAACAGCGTTTCCATCAACTATCCCAAAATTCTTGACGGGGTATCAATCGGCGATCATGTTTATTTTGCCGACGGCACTATCCGTTCAACGGTAAGAAATATCGATTCCGATAAGGTTGCGGTAAAAATTCTAACCGGAGGTAAACTCACAACCGGAAAAGGAGTGAATCTGCCGGTCGGTCAAACCGAACTTTCGGCGATTACCAAGAAGGATAAGTTGGATATAGCATTTGGTGTTGCCCAGAATGTCGATTTGCTAGCCCTTTCCTTTGTACAGTCCGGCGATGACATCCGGCAGGCAAAAAAGCTTGTTGAAAAGGCAGGGGGTGATGTGCCGGTTTTTGCAAAAATCGAGAAACGCTCGGCCCTGGAAAATATTGAAGATATCATTTCCGCAGCAGACGGTTTAATGATAGCAAGAGGCGATCTGGGCGTTGAGATGGGGCCGTACATCATACCCGTGCTGCAGAAGCAGATCATTGAAAAATCCAGGGAGAAGGGGCTGCCGGTGATAATCGCAACCCAGATGCTGATGTCCATGATTTCCTCACCGTTTCCGACCAGGGCAGAGGTCTCTGATATTGCCAATGCGGTTCTGGATGGCGCTGATGCGGTCATGCTTTCAGACGAGACAACGGTCGGGGAATTCCCTGAAGAGGCTATCAGGGTTATTTCTGATACTGTAAATGAGACCGAGACATATTATCCCTGGTACAGGGAATTTGTTGAACTGCGGGACAATCGAAAGGCCATAGCCGCGGCTGCGGTTGCCCTTTCTCAGCGGACAGGCGTTTCAGGTATCGTCACCTTTACTGAAACGGGTTTGACTGCACTGATGATTGCACGGCAGCGTCCGGAAGTAAGGATTATTGCTGTTACAAGCAATGAAAAAACATACCGGAGATTGTCCGTTGTCTGGGGGGTGGAGCCTTTTCTGGTTGCCAGAAATTATGAGAACAGTGATAAGGCTATCCTGAATTTTTACAAGAATGCGGTACGGCAGGAAACAATTGATCCGGAGGAGCCTTTTATCGTCACCATCAGCCGTCATTCAACAAAGACAGGGACCACAAATGTAGTCCAGCTTGTTGACAAGCAGAGTATCAAGGAACTTAAGGTCCTGGCCGAGCATTGCTAACCTGAATTTCTCATGCAAATTTCAGCAAGCCATTTTCATGCAGAAAGAATTATACCTCCTGATGCATCTTTTCAAGAAGTTCTTCAGGGGTGCGTAAAAACTCCTCGGCCCGTTTCTTCGGGTCGAAGAAGTCTATGTTGAACGAGGTGATGAGGTTCAACCGTTCCCAGCGAGTCAGGTAATACTCTATTATATCGGGGAGATAGGTGAATATCGTAATATCTGCATCAGGATCCGGATAACTGGAAGATCGGAGTTTTTCAGAAGAGAGGGTCTGGGTCTTGAAGAAGTTTTCCAGAAACATCAGCTCAGCGGGCATCCTGGCCGCCACCCCGATCCTGCTTAAGAGACGGATCAGGAGCTTGATACTTTTTTTCCCGAAGCGGGCAAGGGGGTAGGGGACAAAGATCTCGCGTGGTGTTTTGACCCCGAGATACGACCTGATGGTCCTGATCAGCCGCGTCAGTTCAACAGCTTCCCTGTCGACAAAATTATAGGTTTCACCGGAAAACTCCTGCCTGTGGTCGAGGATATAGTGGACAAAGGATGGGATTTTTCTGGAATGCGAGTATGAGTGAAAAATTCCGTCCATGGTGAGCATCACCGGCATGGCCTGGTCTGCTATGGAGTAGAGCAGGCGGTGAATCCCCTGGATCTTGTGGTCGTGCATGCCGTAGACAACCCCGAGCCTGATATTGGTAAAGTCGAGTCCCTTTTCCCTGTGCATGTGCTCGAGGGTCATCTCGGCCATGAGTTTTGACTTCGGGTAATTGGGCATGTCCGCGGTAAGCGGAAGGCGGTCCTTTTCGCTTAAGTTTTCCCCCATTGGCATGGCGGCAGCGGATGAAAAGTGGATATAGGGGATCTTTGCATGAATCGTCTCTTTTGCAAGAGAAATGGCCCCGAGGTAGTTCACCTCAAAGGCCATCTGCGGATCGCTGTCTATTGAGGCAATGGCTGTGTTGATGATAAAGTCAGGCCTGTTCGCCTCGATGTACTGTCTGATATCTCCAGGTTCGCGTAAGCTCACCTTTTTGCTGTTGGGCGAGTGGACATCGATCTCGCCCGATGTTTGTGTCTTGAAATAATGCATCAGGGAGCCGCCGATAAGACCGGAACCACCGATTATCAACCCGAGCCTTCTCTTTTTTTTCATGGCGAATGAACCGTTTAAACCGTTTGAACAGCTTGAACTGTTTGAACCGTTATCTTTCCATCGGCCCTCTGTGAAGTATTTCTCCGCGGGCGCTTATGACAACCTCTTCAGCCTTGATTTTTTTTCCTGACTGTTTCAGCGCCTCTTTGATGATGTTGCGCATGGACCCGCAGCAAGGGACTTCCATGATTGCTATGGTAATGCTTTTGAGTTCTGCTGTCTTGAATATTTCGGTAAATTTTTGAACATAGCTTGCCGCATCGTCGAATTTCGGGCAGCCGAGCATGACCACGCGGCCTGTCAACAGGTCTTGATGAAAGGCCGCGTATGCCGGCGGCACACAGTCAGCTGCCACCAGCAGGTCCGCATTTTTCAGGAATGGGGCTTCCGGCGGTATCAGTCTGATCTGTATCGGCCAGTGAGAAAGCGCTGATTGGCTTGCTCCTGCCTGTAGATTGCCGACTGGCCGGTTGGCTGTCTGACAAGGGGTCTCCGGCTGGAAGTTCTGGATCTGCTGTGACGGACAGCCGCAGGGGATCTGTTCTTTTTCCGTCTCTTTCTTTGATTTTAAAAGTTCTTCCACCGCCTCTTCATCAAAGTCGTCCGCATTCCGCGTGATAAGTTTAAGGGCGCCGGTCGGGCAGCCGCCCATACAGGCCCCGAGCCCGTCGCAGTACTTGTCCGCCACCAGCTTTGCCTTGCCGTCAACAATTTCCAATGCAGCCTCGGCACAGTCGACAATACATTGGCCGCAACCGTCGCAGAGTTCTTCGTCTATTTCGATAATTTTTCTGTTTACCTTCATGATGTTCTTCTCCCTTTTCGCCCTCACCCTGTCCCTTTTCTATTCCCTGCGGGTGCTCCCCAGGGGGAGAGGGGACTAATCTCTCTCGGTATGGGTGTGAACGAGTAACTTTTCTGTTAGATGTAAAGCACCTTCTCCGCAAGTTTCCGGCCGCTTGGTGTCAGAAACGAACCTTCTACAATTTTCTTTGTTTTTTCTTCGGACATGGGTTTTTCTTTATTTTTTTCTTCAAGATTCGTTATCAGGTCAGCATCATAGACAACCTTGAAGTTTATTGACTCGTCCGGTCCAGCTGTATGGTGGTGGCTTATGATGTCACACACTTCGTCGATGATTCCGTCCTTGACACGGATACGTTGAAGGATTTTTCTGGCAACAGGCGGGCCTTCCCGGTGCTGGTATTTTGGGGCGGCGTTGTTGAATTTTCGTTCGCTTTCCGGGATGCCGATATCGTGCAGATAGGCAGCCATCATGATGACAGCGCGGTTGCCGTCTTCGGTTTCAGCGATCTGTACGGCATAGCGGGCCACGCGTGTGGCATGTCCGATCCTCTTGAAGTCGTCGCCGAAGTACTGTTTCATCTCGATTGCGACCCGGTCAATCAAGTCCTCCTGTTGTTTCATCACCAGCTCAGGCGGCAGGGTCCCGAGGCATTGCTCGGCATACGGGCAGTAGGATGCGCAGCCGAAGTCCATCTTCGGGTTCAAAACGCTCTGCTTGCACGCTTTGCATCGCCGCCGTGTTTCGTCCTTGAAAAACTCCATGACATTGCCGCAGTTCGGGCACTCTGTTTCAAAAATTGCGTTTCCGTCCCAATATCTGCTGTCTTGTCCAGGGCACTGCATGATCGTTCTCCTTAATCTCTTTTTCCCCTCACTCCGGTCCTCTCCCCAAGGGGCGAGGGAGATTGTTCCCTCGCCCGGGAAGAAAGAGGAAGTGATCTAGCCGAGCATCGCCTTCATGTCCTCGTCAGGCGTGGTGATCGGTTTGATGTTGAAGTTTTTCACCAGGACATCAAGGACATTCGGGGTTATGAATGCCGGCAGGCTCGGTCCCAGGCGGATGTTCTGGATCCCTAAATGAAACAGGGTCAGGAGGATCGCGACCGCCTTCTGTTCGTACCACGAGAGTACAAAGGAGAGCGGCAGATCGTTGACGCCGCAGTCGAATGCGCCGGCAAGGGCCACTGCGATCTGGATCGCGGAATAGGCGTCGTTGCACTGCCCGATGTCTAAAAGCCTCGGAATGCCGCCGATGTCGCCCAGGTCCATGTCAAAGAAGCGGAATTTGCCGCAGGCAAGGGTCATTACTATACAGTCTTTCGGCACCTTCTCGACAAACTCGGTGTAGTAGTTTCTGCCCGGTTTTGCGCCGTCACAGCCTGCCACCAGGAAGAAATGCCGGATGTCTTTGTTCTTCACGCCCTCGATCACCTTGTCCGCTACCGACAGGACAGCGTTTCTGGCAAAGCCGACCATGACACTTCCTTTTTCAGTATCTTCTGGAAAGCCGTCCATAGTAAGCGCCTTTTCAATGACCGTGCCGAAATCAGGGCTTTTGAGATGGGTGACACCTGGCCAGCCGACAAGGCCGGTGGTGAAGATATTTGCGCTGTAGGCGTCCTTCGGCTTCTGGATACAGTTCGTGGTCATCAGGATAGCGCCTGGAAAAACGGCGAATTCCTTGCCCTGGTTCTGCCAGGCAGTGCCGTAATGACCGTAGAAATGATCGTATTTCTTTAACTCCGGATACCCATGGCAGGGGAGCATCTCGCCGTGCGTATAGACGTTGATGCCTTTGCCTTCGGTCTGTTGCAACAGTTCGGCAAGGTCTTTCAGGTCGTGGCCCGAGACCAGGATTGCCTTGCCCTTTTTAGCGCCCAGCGGCACACTGGTTGGAACAGGGTGGCCGTAAGTCCCGGTATTGCCGGCGTCAAGGAGTTCCATGGCGCGCAGGTTGGCCTCGCCGCATTTCAAGACCAGTCCGACCCAGTCATCAAGGGAGATGTCATTTCTTAAGATCGATGCCAGCGCCTCCTGGATAAAGGCATGGACCGTATCATCTTCCTGGCCGAGGATTTTGGCATGGTCTACATAGGCGGCAACGCCCTTGAGACCGTAAAGCAGGATCTGCTTGAGTGACGCGATGTCCGGGTTATCGTCCGTATGAGGGATGAAAGTAAGGGCGTTGCCCTGTTCCTCCAAGGCGTTCAGATCGCTTGCCGGAGTAAAGGTCGCTGCAGCGTCGGTAAAGTCGGTTTTGCCGCCTGCAGCATCGACCTTTTTCTTCATGGCCTCGCGAAGTTCAACAGCCCGCTCTATCAGGACCTGAAACCGCTCTGGATCGAAATTAACGTTGGTGAGGGTGGAAAATACCGCCTCGCTGGTAAAAAGGTTTGTCTCGGAATCCGTTATACCCAGTCTC
>DAOVSZ010000204.1 GCA_030627725.1 Desulfobulbaceae bacterium | reverse complement strand
AATGATTTCAATCACGGGCACAAGGCCCTCCGCTTGCAGCGGGATTGTTCGACTAGGCGTTTCAAAATACGAAACGCAAGTCTTACGAACAAGATAGAGACGGTTAACGCGTCCGTCTCGTGCTTTTTACGAGACCGACAATTTTATACGCTGAGACCATCCTGCAGAACCTGCATTACTGAATCAACAGCATCAGCAAGTTCCCGGCCGCTTTTGACCGAAAGACCAAGGCCGCCGTCGAGATAGGGCTCTGCATAGGCCTGTAGAAATCTGTCCATCATCGCATCAAGGATAAAAATCACCATCTGCGGCTGGATGTCCTTTCGTATCTGCCCGCCCTTCTGGGCCTGTTCACAAATGGGGCCGAAATACTCGCCGGAAAAAAGCCTCACCTTGGCAACGAGTTCTTCCCGCCGAGGCACATCCAGTTCAAAGAGGACCCTCAGGTAGAGCTGAAAATATTCCGGGTGCCGGTCGATAAAGTCAATCCCGGCCATGAGGACCTTGCGGGTCAAAATAAAAAAATCCCTGCCGCCTGCGCTGGACACCCTTTTCTTGACAGATTCTCTGACCAGTGTGGTAAACGTCTCAAAGACATGGAGAAAGAGCGCCTCCTTGTTGGCAAAATACTGATACAGGGAACCTTTTGCTATTCCAAGCTCACGGGCAATGGCGTTAACGCTCGCCTTCTGATATCCCTTTGAGGCAAACTCCTTTACCGCAGCCTGCACAATCATGTCCCGCTTTTGCTCAGGAAGATTGTGAAACGTATTTTTTACTGTATTATTCATTATATTCATAGTGTGACCAGGTGGTCATAATACACAAAAAATATCTTTGCTGCAATACCAATCTTGCTTTTCTTCCATCATTCCGGTACTCTTTTTACTCTTTTGAAATAGTTGAATGACTCATGATGCCCTTGCCTCCGCAGCAGGGGTTTTTCTGTAGACAGGTGATGAAAATGATAACTCTGCTTGATTACGGGGCCGGCAACGTGAGAAGCGTCCGGAACGCCATACGAAAACTCGGGTTTTCGGTATCAGATGTTGCCCGCCCGGAAGACATCATAAAGGCTGACAAACTTATTTTTCCTGGTGTGGGCAGTTTCGGCAGCGCCATGGAACGGCTCAACGAACTGGGTTTTATCGAGCCATTAAAAAAACGTCTCAAGGCAGACAGACCTTTTCTAGGCATATGCCTTGGGCTGCAGACCCTGTTTGAGGGCAGCGAGGAATCGCCCGGCACAGCAGGCCTCGGCATCATCCCGGGCAGGATCAGACGCTTTCAGACAACAACCCTTTCGGTTCCGCAGATCGGCTGGAACGGGATCCGGATCAGGAAGGAATCGCCACTTTTTGCGGGTTACAACCAGGAAAAACTCTACTTTGTCCATACCTACCGGGCCTCCCTGGAAGCAGAAAACAGTGACTGGGTCCTCACTACCACTAACTATGGCGAAGAGTTTATCAGCGGCGTGCAGAAAGGAAATGTTGCCGCCTTTCAGTTTCACCCGGAAAAGAGCGGCGAGGCCGGTCTTACCATTCTAAAAAACTTTCTTTCCGCAACAGAAACGAAAACCATTCCTTCCCCGGCCCCCCTTGCTCCAGTTGTCGATGAGACAAAGATCGCCAAGCGGATCATTGCCTGCCTGGATGTCCGCACCAACGATGCCGGTGATCTCGTTGTCACCAAAGGAGACCAGTATGACGTCCGGGAAGAGGGAGAAGTGCGAAACTTAGGCAAACCGGTTGAACTTGCCGGGCGTTATTTCAAGGAAGGCGCGGATGAGGTGACATTTTTAAACATTACCGGCTTCCGTGACTTTCCAATAAAAGACCAGCCCATGATCGAGGTCCTGAAAAACACCTCGGAAAATGTCTTTGTGCCATTAACCATCGGCGGCGGCATCCGGGAATACACCGATTCGGACGGAAAACATTACTCGCCGCTCGATGTGGCAGCTGAATATTTCCGATCAGGCGCTGACAAGATCTCTATCGGCAGCGACGCGGTGGCGATCGTTGAAGAGTATCTGAAAACGAAAGAGGTGACTGGAAAAAGCTCCATAGAACAGATCTCTCATGTCTACGGCGCCCAGGCGGTTGTTATCTCCATTGATCCCAGAAGGATCTATGTGAAAAACCCGGAAGAAACGGACCACAATACGATCAAGACAGCGTTTCCGGGTCCGCAAGGCGAGGAGTACTGCTGGTACCAGTGCACCATAAAAGGCGGTCGGGAAGGTCGTGATGTGGATGCGGTCCAGCTGGCACGGATATGCCAGAAGCTTGGCGCCGGAGAGATACTGCTCAACTGTATCGACAAGGACGGCACCAACAGCGGTTTTGACATCGAACTGGTCCGTCAAGTGTCAACCGCTGTCACCATTCCGGTCATCGCCTCAAGCGGCGCCGGATGCGTTGAGCATTTTAGCGAGGTATTTGAAAAGACGGATGTTGAAGCAGCGCTCGCTGCCGGCATCTTCCACAGGAAAGAGGTCCCGATTCAGGCTGTAAAGGACCATCTGAAGAAGAGCAATATTGAAATTCGTTAGGCAAAGACAGAGGGGTCGCGTCTACACATTTTACTTTTGCTTTGCCCTGATCTCCTCAAGCCGTTTACGAGACTTCGCAGCTAACTCACTGTTGGGATGTTTCTCAATTACCTCCTGATAAAGCTGAGTCGCATGGGGGTAATTGGTCTGAATCATTTCGAATTCTGCTGTCTCGAATAATTGCTTTGGACTATCGCCGCATGATGTCAAAGTCAATTGAAGTGAGATTAAAACAAGATAGAATATTTTTTTCATTGGAACTCCTTTTAATGGCCGGCATTTTACTTTTGGAGGCAGGTTCACCCTCCTGCCGGTTTGGCTTTAAACCCCAACTTTATTAAGGCATCGACCAGGATCTCGCGATGATCTCCCTGGATTTCAATAACCCCGTTTTTAACTGAGCCACCTGATCCGCACTTCTTCTTGAGCTGTTTGGCAAGCTTTTTGAGTTCTGCCTCGCCGAGGGGCGCCCCGGTTATCAGGCAGACCCCGCTGCCCTTCCGGCCTTTGGTCTGCCGACTTACCCGCACCACGCCGTCGCCCTGCTGTCGACTTTTCTCCTTGCTGCAGCAGCATTGCTTAACCGGATGTCCGCAGCCCGGACAGGTTTGACCCGTATCGGTCGAGTAAACCAGACCTTTTGTTTTTGACTTTTTCATTGGCTATGCTTCCCCTATAACAGACTACCAAAAAAGAAACCTCCTGTTAAGATTATAGGTCACCAAACCAATAAAATCATCAAAACAGGAGGCTTCAAAATGGATGTACAAAATGATATCCGGCTTACCGAATTTCGGCAATTAAAGGAAGAGATTAAAGAAAGAGATACAGGTGGCAGCTTTGTCGTAGAATAGGTGGCAGGGTTCGTGTATAATGGGCGGCAGACTTGCCGAAGAATACTCCGTAATAAGTGCTTAACGTATTTTAACTTTTCAAGGAGATGGAAGATGGTTCGAAAGTTAGTAATGTTTTGTAGTCTGGTCTTAGCTGCGGTTACTTTGCAAGGTTGTGTGATGTCAAGTGTCCCGTTTCAGGCGCTGCAAGTTCAGCAAGATGAAGCGTTGGTGTATCTCTATCGTCCAGAGAGCATTATCAGCCGTGGAATCCATTTCAGCGCGATCCTTAACGATAAAGAGACTGTCGGGCCGTTGATTAACAACGCCTACATCCCGATTCATGCCAAGGCAGGTGTCTTGAAAGTCGTTCTGCAGAAGAACTCATTTCCAAAAGCGACGTTTGACACCGCTGTCTACGACAACTTGGAAGCCGGCAAAGTCTACTACCTCAAGGCAAAACCGGCACTGTTCGGTGCATACACACTCGTTAAAATGGACACTGCGATTGGCAAAGCGGAAGTAAGCCTGACCTCGTATTACCAGTGATTTCTACTTTATTTTACTCGCTTTTTATCCTTTATAACGCGAAATCAGCCTATGTATGACTTACGCCTTACTTGGCATAATAATTTCTTACTGCATTAAAGTTCTTTTTCTTTCAATTTGCCGGAAACATACTTGTGAAGAACGCTGGAGATGAGGGTTTGGTAGGGGATGCCTTCTTCCAACGCTTTTACTTGTATAGCGTGCACATCTTTGCTGGACATGCGAATATTTACCCTGCTGTCTTTTTTGAAAGTGGACTTTGCCATTTGTTGATAGAGTGACATTTTCCCCTTTTTCCCCCTGACGGGTTTCCACTCATTTTTTTCGAATGACTCTAGCAATTCTTTTTCTTCTGCTGTGAAATCAATCATTGTCGCCACCTCCACGTAAATATTGTTTTGTCGCTTTTCTGCTGGGGATGATAGTTTTTAAGAAAACTTCATTTTCATTCTCGACAAAGGGAATGAGCCATACATAATTATATATTTTGACTACAAATATGTTTTGATTTTTATATTTGTTTTTATTGGAATGTTCCAAGATATCAAGAAGTTGTCCTTTCTCAATAGCAAGGACTGCCTCCTCAAATGAGACCCCTCTTTCTTTCCGTAGCTTTTCATTCTTTTCAATATTCCAATCGAAGTATTTCATGGTGTACCTATTGTCTCACTGTGTGTGCCGATTGTCAACAATTAATTCTGAGGGAGGAATATAGGATCTTGCTTATCGTCAAACATTGACACTCCGGACAGTCGAAGAGTATCATAAAAAAATAAGGACTTCAGGGACGACTATTATGCGTTTCAAAAAACGAAACGCAAGTCTCACGAATAAAATGAGCTGTTCATGCTTATTAGAGAAATATTAGATCAGTTCGGGGCCGGAGGAGGTGGAGATCCTGGCAATAATGGGATCAGGTTCATTTTTGCCCTTTTATGTTGTACGTGACAGGAGGTATCAGGGAACTGTCCAGAGAACCTTAACAGATTTCGCATGATTGCAAATCCATCATATGAAAAAACCAAAGAGATGAAGAAAACGGGAGTTCAAGAATGGCTATGGATAAAGTAAAAATAATGTTGGTGGTCTTGTTAGTCGCTGTTACAGGGGGATCTCTTCTGGGGTATTTGGCCATGAGCAGGGAGGAGGCAAAGCGATATGAAATGCTCACGCTTGAGCTCAAGATGGAACAAGCTGTGAGAGAAGTGGAGGTCAGTATCTGGGAGGCTGCCAATTCCGTATTCTATTATATAGTTCAACCATCTGCCGTGGCTGTGGAGGAGTATAAGAAACAGCTGAAGGACGTCGAGGAGTTCATGTCTGCATATAAGAAATTGATCTCGAGTGAACAACAGAAAAGCAAAGTTGCCAAGTTTGAAAAGATGTGGGCTGATCTGGTCCTCAAGGCTGAGGAACTTATTGCATTGCGGGATAAACTGACTGAGCTGAAAGAAGAAATTATAGATTCCGTTCATGATACAGACGATGTAATCGACTACAAAATTCAGGCCGCCCTGGTGGAAGGAATCCCGCAGTTAATTGCAAAGGAGAGGGCGGTGCGTGAAGTAGAGGTCAGTATCTGGGAGGCTGCCAATGCTGCTCTTTCCTATACCTGTAAGCCCTCTGCGAAAACATCAAGAGAATTTTT
Source organism: Desulfobulbaceae bacterium (assembly GCA_030627725.1). Taxonomy (GTDB): domain Bacteria; phylum Desulfobacterota; class Desulfobulbia; order Desulfobulbales; family DAOVSZ01; genus DAOVSZ01. The sequence goes on along the minus strand of DAOVSZ010000204.1, from coordinate 1 downwards.
T
>DAOVSZ010000075.1 GCA_030627725.1 Desulfobulbaceae bacterium | reverse complement strand
GAAAACTTTTTTTAAATCTTAGAAATAAACATCTTAATGCTATAGAGAGAAAATTCAATGAGTTTATAGGGAAACGTTCAACGCTCCTTCTGCCTAATGTTCTTTATCATCTGTCCTCTGATTCCCGTGCCTGTCTGTTAAAGAACTGTCTGACAAATGGATCGCTGTGGTTTTCTCGCATATCTTTTGGGTCTCCCGCAGCGATAATCCCCTTTGTTGTTTTGTCCAGCATGATCACCCGTTCGGCTACAGCAAAGATGCTTTCGAGTTCATGGGTAACAATGACAATGGTGGTGCCGAGTGACTCATTCAAATGGAGAATCAGATTGTCAAGTTCGGCCGATGTAATTGGGTCAAGCCCGGCGGATGGCTCATCAAAGAAGAGAATCTTGGGGTTAAGCGCCATTGCACGTGCCAGGCCGGCCCGCTTTTTCATCCCGCCGCTGATCTCTGAAGGAAGGTGGTTCTCGTAGCCTGCGAGATCAACAAGGGCCAGTTTCATGGATACAATTTCGTTTATATATTCTTCCGGCATGTCCGTATATGCACGGATCGGCAGGGCGATATTCTCGGCAAGGGTCATGGAACCGAACAGGGCGCCGCTCTGAAAGAGGATCCCGATATTGCGCAGGGTCTCAAAAAAAGTGTCTTCATCCGTCTTTGTTATGTCGGCGCCGTTCAGGGAGATGGATCCGGACTTCGGTCTGTTTAACCCTATCAGGTGCTTTAACAGGGTACTTTTCCCGCAGCCGCTGCCGCCCAGGATGACAAACCTCTCTCCTTCATGCACGTCAAAGGTAATATCCTCGAGAATGACATCATCGCCATAGGCGGCAACCATGTCCCGCACCTGAATGACCGGATGGGTTTTCATATCGAAAGAAACCGTTTGAAACGCTTAGTCGAACAATCCCGCTTTAGCGGAGGGCCTTGTGCCCGTGATTAAACCGTGATTGAACTGTTTGAACCGTTACTACTCCCAATATCGCAGAATAACGGCCAGAATGGAATCAGCCAGAATGATCATGAAAATACTGCTGACAACCGCGGAAGTTGTTGCCTGCCCCACTCCGGCGGCGCCGCCCTTTACCTGAAAGCCCCTGAGACAGCCGATCCAGGAGATAAAGAGCGCAAAGATCCCGCCCTTCATAAATCCCCAGAAGACGTCGAACAGGGTAAGGGTCTTGATAGTCTGGGTAACATAACCGTTGATCGTGAGATCCAGCATGCCGACCCCTACGATCAGGCCGCCGGTAATAGCAAAAATGTCAGAGAAAAGGACTAAGAGCGGCACAACAAGAAAAGACGCGATGATTTTCGGTGTGACCAGAAAATAATGAGGGTCGAAGCCCATTGTAAAGAGGGCATCGATCTCTTCTGATATCTTCATCGAGCCGATCTCAGCGGCAAAGGCTGAACTCGACCGACCGGCCACGATAATGCAGGTCATGATGGGCCCGAGTTCCCGGGTCATGGAAAGACTGACCAGGGAGGCGACATAGATATTGGCGCCGAACTGCTGCAACTGGACACTTGACATGAATGCCATGATCAGTCCGAGCAGAAAACTGATCAGCCCGACAATGGGCAGCGCATCCACTCCTGTTTTTTGCATGCAGACAAGGGTGTCGTTCCAGCGCAGTGATCTGGGATTTTTAAAAAAAGAGAGAAGAGAGAGACAGGTCGAGCCCAGAAAGGACGTCATGTTGGAAAGATCGGAGATATCCTCTATCGTGGCCTCGCCAAGCCTTGAGATGGCATTGGGCTTTTTGGGATGTTGAAAGAAATGGGTGTCCGTTCCCAGGGTAGCAAAACTGTTGATATCAAGGACCTTCCGGATTTCCGTGCTGGTATTCTGAAGAAGGAAATTGTCACGGTTTTTTTTCAGCAGTTTTCTGAGACCGACCAGAACAGCCACCCCATAGTCGTCAAGAAAGGTCAGGTTTTTAAGATCAACATGTAAGGCTGTCAGGCTTTTCCCGGCAAACAGGGTGGAGAATTCTTCTATCAAGGATGACGCATTGGTGACGTTAAGATGTCCCGCAAGGTGGAGTGTGGTAATCCCTTCTACTGTGGCAGCTGTAAAGGAACAGTCTCGTTTTTTTTTCTGAGATGGCATGAATTGTTTTTTTGGAATGTTAAGGCCATTAACCCCTGACCCCTGACCCCTGACCCCTAAGCCCTGACCCCTAAGCCCTGAACCTATGTTGCTAAAAGCCTATCAGTTTTTTGAACTCTTGACAAGGTGTCAGTGGGAGGAATAAAACGGTTCAAGCGGTTCGTCGGGAATATCAATACTGGTCGATCCCATCATCGGCGTCGGTCCCTGACCGCATGGCAAAATCGTCCACAAAGAGTTTGTTGGCGCCGCTTGTGTCGAAAAATGCATGCAGGCCTATCTCATAGGGGGTGCTGCCGGCAAAGTCCGACTGTGTGGCAAAGCTGTGGTCTGTTATGTCGTCGCAGGGTCCTGATGCGCAGCTGCCATACGTGTCCCACTGTACCGGATTATATTTGGAGTAGTCCCAGATTATTGTATCCCGGGCATAGGCATACGGCACCAAATCACTCGCGTCCGGCCCTTGAACATAGCCTGTAATGATATTTTCCTTGACCCTGGCCGCCGGCTCCACAACCGTGTCCGAATAATCCACATATTCTCCGGCGCTGTTTGTGCGATACTGTTCTTCAGTCGTCAAAATCAATGTCGACCAGTTGTTGTAGTCTCCGCTCTCCAGAATGCCATGGCCGGCTTCAGCCGGCTTATACGACAGAATACTGTAAGCCCCGCCGTCTCGCTTCCAGAGGACGATATAGAACTGGTCGGCAGCAGGGATCACATCCCAGATGTTCTGGGGAAGATTCGTGCGGACAGCCGCCTTTTTGGCAATGGAATAGCCGTAGAAATTATTGTCGTCGATGCCGCGGAAGGTAAGCCCGACCATATATTCGTCAAAGGACAGATGGTCCGCAATGCCGATTTTCACCTGGAGCTGATAGCTTAAAAGCTCGTCGCTGCTCGTCCACTCATCCACGAGGAGATCCTGGATATCACTATTGTCGAGCGTGATTCGTGATTCGCTCGTATAGCTGTCGACCTGGATGTTGAGCGCCGGTCCCTCTGACGGCCCTGAGTCCTTGAATTTGACCTGCCCTTCTGTCGGAGAGAAAAGGTCGGTGATGTCCTCGGGCGTGTCAAAGGGTGTATTTATGATGTTCGGGTCGGTTATTGAATATGTAATGGTCCGTTCCGCGTCCGCGATTCTTCCCGTGGATGTCAGTGTGTACTTCTTTGTTGATGCATTATAGGTGAGGCCAAGCTCGAATTCGCCGCTGGGGCTGAATGTGTATGTCTTGTTATGCAAAGAACTGATGTTTCCTGCCGCGTCTGCGAAGTTTTTTAAGATCACTGACGTTCCGTACCTGCCGCCTGCCTCGGCAAGATAGTATACTTTTGCTGCATGAGTGGATCCGAGTTGATTGAAGGTGGAGGAGGTTGTCATGCTCAGCATGGCAGTTCCTAAGGTGGAAACCAGGACCATTGTAATAATGATTCCTATCAGGACAGAGCCTTTCTGACAGCAAAGAACCGTCGCGGCAACCCGGTGACAATCCTTCTGATTGTCTTTGTGAAACGATTTTTTTGCTCTGTTCGTTTTCATTTTTGTTCGATGCTTCATGTTAGAGGTTCCTAGGGGTTATGCGGGAGGAAAACGTCAGGTTTGTACTGTCCGGTCCTGTAAGGGCCAGGGTGACGGCTATGATCCTCCTGTCACTCGACCAGGTTGTGTTTGATGCGCCATTATATGTATCAAGGTATGCAAGGCTAAAGGAGGTGACATTGTCAATCAGTGTGTCGCTGTTCAGTGTCAGATCATCGCCGGAAGCGCCTGCCCAGGTGATTGTAACATTTGTTGTTCCTCCTGCGTCATTGCTTCTTGCATAGGTTATTGAGGTGGCTGAGGCAGCAGCAACTGTTTTGATATGAGTGAATTCCTTTGAGAGCCGTATCATGGTAAGCTGTGCCTTGCCGCTGATCTCAGCCGCCTGTCGTGAAAAGACAAAGCTCTCGGCAAAGGTGGCTATCCCCATGCCTGCCATGGCCCCCATAATGCCAAGGAGGATAAGGACCATGATGATTTCAATCAGGGAGAATCCGTTGTTGTTTTTTAAAACCATAATGGGTTTTTCCAAAGAGTCTTCAGCCTGCAGTCACTCCGCCTGAGTCGTTTTCGTTTTATTGGTCAATAAAAACGGCATAAAGTGTCATGCCGGAGGTATCGCTGATGCCGACCTTGAGTGAATAGTTGGCCGGGTCTGCGGCATCAATGGTCACATATTCGTTTGCTTTCACATTGTACGAGCCGTAACTGTTGCTCTGGTCGGATCCAGCAGCGCCGATACCTGTCTTGAATGATGCAATATCGAGGGTATCATCTTTTACCTGTATATTGTAATCAGCAGTTATATTTTCCAGGGCCTGCTGGGTTGCCAGCGCGCTCTGGAGTCGAATAACAGGTGTTCCGCTTTCCGAGAGGGATTTGCCGAGGAAGGGCACCAGCATGGCGCCTAAAATGCTGCCCATGACAAGTATGACGATTATTTCAATAAGCGTGAAGCCGGATTGTTTGAGACTTGGTATGGAGATCATGGAATATAACCCGTGTTCTTTGTTACTGTAATGGACGCAGCGTTTGATCCATCTGTGAGGGTTACCGTTATTGTTGTGGCGCCGGGGCTCCCCCAGTTGTCAAATGAGACGGGATTGATAGTGGATGATACGGTAATCCCGCTTGGAAGAGTATGCGTTGCAGATCCTTCCCCAGGCAGGTTTGCACTGGAAGCTGCGCCGTTTTCTTCCAGAGAATAGGAGCTTGAAGAGAAATTAATGTCCCAGGGGTCAGAGGCATTCATAGCCTTCATCTGTGCAAAACGAAGATGACCTTTTACGATTTCCGTCTCGCCGATTAATTCCGCGCTGTTATCTGTGAACCGGGTGACGGCAACAGCCGAAAGGATACCCAAAAGAATCAGTACGGCAATAATTTCAACCAGAGTGAAACCGCTGTTGTCCGAGTTGAAGGTCATTTTTTCCGTTGTTATCGCAAGGAAGTTCTTATTCATCTTTTTTTAACAAAAGGCATGTTCCTTCGGTCTGCGCTTTTTCTAAGAGTTTTCAGCCCTCAGTCTATCCAGCAGAAATTGACAGACGCATCACTATTTATTATATCATATTTGAAGATAACTATTCAGCATCACCCAAAATTATTGAGTTTTTCTGAGATCTTCGGCACAAAGAATAAAAAATGTATGATCTGAGGATTAAGCTGGCCTCTCTATTGCTTTTTTTGATATGATAGAGAGCAGGAAAGAATCGAGTCTTCCCTCTCATTTTTTACTGTGGAGAATTCATGCGGCTAAGGAGAGAAGACAAACCAGAAACATGAGAAAAACAGTTCATATCTGAACAGAGTTTGAATTTGCATATATCCTAATAAGGAGGAAAGCACATGGAGAGGAAGAATATATTAAGAAATCAACAGGGTTTTACTTTGGTCGAGATAATCGCAGTACTTATTCTTTTGGGTATTCTCGCTGCGGTGGCTGTGCCTAAATACATTGATATGACCAATGAGGCAAAAAATAAGGCCGTTGACGCTGGAATCTCAGAGTTGAACTCGCGAGAAAGTCTTCTCTGGGGGAAGGTGATGCTGGCAAGTGGTACGGTAGAAGCTGGCGATGTCTTTGGTCATGATGAGTACGATACCGACTTGGGATCGGAGTATGACTGGGAAGTTGGTCCTGATGCTGACGGTGGAAGTCTCTCCTTCCAGGAAGCTGACGCTGTGGCCTTAACCAGAACAGGTGAAAGTGCTACCAGCCCTGGTAAGTGGGCAAGAATCGACTAGCCCCATAAGGTTATAGATACGCTGAATCAAAGGAAATATTTATAGAATATAGAAAGGCCGTTTCTTCTGCATCCGCGGAACGAGACGGCCTTTTCTTTTGCTGTACAGGGCTGGAAACGGAGATCTGTATTACTTTACCATTTTTGTCAGGTCCCACATAGGCAGGAAAATGGCAAGGGCGAAAAAACCTACCACAACTGTAAGACCGACGATCAGGATCGGTCCGATCGCCTCTGAAAGTCCCTTGACCGCATATTCCACTTCTTCATCATAATGCTTGGCTATCTCCTGCAGCATGGTTTCCAGGGACCCTGACTCCTCACCGATTGCTATCATATTGACAACCATTGGCGGAAAATGTTTTGCCAAGCGAAGAGGCCGGGCAATGCCTCTCCCTTCTTCCATATGATTTTTGATTTTGTTGAATTCATAAGTTATTGCAGCGTTTCCGATAGTGTCCGAGATAATTTTGAGTGATTCAAGGATATTGACACCGCTTGCCATGAGAATGGAGAGGATGCTGGCAAATCGGGACATGGCTGTTTTAATGAAAAGTGGCCCGATAATGGGTATTTTTAAGAGAGTCTTGTCTCTGTGGAGAGCGCCGAATGAGGTCTGAAAATACATTCGAAGTAAGAAGATAAGCGATATGACGCCTCCGAGCAGTAAATACCAGTATGCCTTTAATGCCTCATACATCCAGATGCATATCTTTGTCGGCAGGGGCAGTTCCAGACCTGCGCTGTTAAAGACACCGACAAATTTAGGAATGACACCGGTCAGGAGCACAAAAAAAGCTATTGCTAAAGCCAGAACAACGATTTTAGGATAAGCAAGTGCGGCTTTGACGTCTTCCCGTACCCTGTTTTCATGCTCCAGGATATAGGCAACCCGGTCAAGGACCTCTGAGAGGGAGCCGCTTGATTCACCTGCATGCAAAAGGCTGCAGTAGAGGGGAGGGAAAACCTTCGGGTGTTTCCGGAAAGCCCCTGTCAGGGTGCTTCCTTCGCTGATCTCCCTGCTGATTGTAACGAGTGTTTTTTTTAAGAGCGGGTTTTCAGACTGTTCCTTGATGACCTCCAGAGAGTTTGTTATCGATATGCCGGCGCGGAGCATGGTGTTGAGCTGTTTTGTAAACAGCAGGACATCAGTAACTTTCACCCTGGCGCCGATCTGCAGGATCGAAACCGAAGGGCCGGCAGCGTCATCTTCCTTTATTTTTGAAATTTTCGCGGGAAGATAGCCCTGCTCCAGAAGAATATTCTGTGCTGCTTTAGGCGAAGTGGCATCAAGAACGCCCTGGATTTCTTTCCCCTCGTCATTGATGGCTGAATAGCTGAATTTCATATCAAATCAACACCGTCTCTGCCGCCTCTTCAAAGGTGGTGACCCCTTCAGCGACCTTGAGGGCCGCGATGTTTTTTAACAACTTCAGTTTGCCTGCGCTGTGCAAGGTATTGGCGATTTCAGTGGAGGAGGCGCCGCGGATGATCATATCCCGGGCCTCGTCGTCGATTGTCAGGAGTTCATAGATGCCGATGCGCCCTTTATAGCCTGAGTTGTTGCAGAAAGAACATCCTGCCCCTTTCTGGAATTTCTGTGCAGGGGATGCAGCAAGTCCCCAGTATTTGAGAAGTTCCCCGGTTGGTTCATAGGGTTCTGCACAGTTGGTGCAGATTCTTCTTAAGAGACGCTGGGCGCATACGCCGAGGAGCGAAGCGGAGATGAGAAAGGGTTCCACCCCCATGTTGTGGAGTCGGCTGACGGAGCTGGTTGAATCGTTTGTGTGCAGGGTCGAGAGGACGAGATGCCCGGTAAGCGCTGCCTGGATGGCGATATTGGCGGTTTCACCGTCGCGGATCTCGCCGACCATGATCACATTCGGGTCCTGCCGGAGTATGGACCGGAGGCCGGAGGCAAAGGTCATGCCCGCCTTGACGTTCAACTGCACCTGACGGACATTGTCCATTCGGTACTCTACCGGATCTTCAAGGGTAATGATATTTATCTCCGGATTGTTGATCTCATTTAATATGGCATACAGACTGCTGGACTTGCCGCTGCCGGTAGGGCCGACACTCAAAATCATGCCGTATGGCTGTTTTGCCATCTCAAGAAGTTTTCCATTGTCCTCGTCAGTCAGTCCGAGTTTGTTGAGCGGCAGGGCGCCGGCGCTTATATAGAGGAGCCGCATGACCAGGTTCTCGCCGTAGATGGTCGGCAGGGTAGAGACACGAAGACTTACCTCCTGGTTATCGACATGAATGTTGAACCTGCCGTCCTGCGGCACCCTGGTGTTGGCAATGTCCATGTTTGCCATGATCTTGATTCTGGAGACAATACCGGCAAGGGTGGTCTTTGGCGGGGGCGGGATTTCGTGCAGTCTGCCGTCTATCCGCAGCCGGACCTGGGCCCTTTTCTGTTCCGGGCTGATGTGGATATCGCTCGCCTTTTCACTGACAGCCTGTCTCAAAATGGAGTTCACCAGCCTGACAACCGGGGCCGCATCCGCCATATCGTGAAGGGCGCCGATCGCCTCTGTTTCATTGTCCTCGCCTTTCAGCTCAATCTCGCCCAGATCGTCAATCACCTCGCCGACCTCGGAGCGGATACCGTAGATACCGTTCATCAGGAGGGAGAACTCTGTTTTAGCGCAGATGAGCGGCTCTACCTCCAAATTGGTAATTTTTTCGATAATGTCCAGTGCCTGAATGTCCATGGGGTCAACCATGGCAACCTTGAGCAGGAATGCCTCTTTGGAGATCGGGACGACGCGGTGTTTAGTGGCAATATCGTGTGGAATCGTGCTTGCCAGCCCCGGCTCGATTTCAAATGCTTCAGAGTTGTATTTTTCGATCTGCAGCTGGTCGCTTAACAGCTCGATGATCTGCTCTTCCGAGACAATGGCCTTGTTGATGAGGTAGTCGCCAAGGAACATGCCTGATGTCTTCTGATCCGCAAGAAGAGCGGTGAGCTGTTCTTCGGTAAGAAGTTCAGCCTCAACAAGCATTTCTCCGAGTCTTTTTCTGGTCTTTCTCACGACTAAAATCCTGTGACGGAGTTATCAATTATTTGATGCATTGACGGTCTTGGTAAGAATACGGGGGGTAATAAAGATGAGCAAGTCTTCAAACTCGGCCGCGCTGGAACTGTTTTTAAAGAGCCAGCCAAGGCCGGGTATATCTTTGAGGCCTGGAACACCGTATTTGCCGGTCGTGTTTCGCTCTTTTGAAAGGCCGGCAATAACGACTGTGGTGCCGTCCATGACGATCAGCTGGGTCTTGGCCCGTTTCTTGATGATGTACGGGTTTCCGAGAACGGTCCGCGAGGTATCAACCTCATCCTTGTTGGCAAGGATGGACAATCGTACCATATTGTCGGAGATGACATGCGGGGTAACGGTGAGTTTTAAGGTTGCCTCCTTGTACTCTACCTTGACCTCGCCGTCCTCCACGGTCTGATAGGGAATCTCGGCGCCGCTTTCAATTATCGCCTCGTTGTTGTCCAGGGTGGCAATGGAGGGACGTGAGAGGATGTTGACCTTGCCTGCCTGCTGCAGTGCTGAGAGTTGGATGTCAAGCACGCCGTTTGCGGTGAAATTGAGAAAGCCGATAGAGGCCGGATTGATAGAGTTGATGGTGCCGGCCGGCAGATCAAGCGCAAATCCCTGTCTCCCGATACCGCCCCTGGTGGCGCCGGTGACACCGGAATCATAAATATACTCTCCGGTATCTGAATCTATCTCACCGTTGATGCCGCCTGGTGTAATGTATTGTGTTCTGTCATTGTTGATGGCCATGAGTCCGCCCCACTGCACGCCCAATTCTCGCGCCGTATCCTGTGTTGTCTCCACGATATGCGCCTCGATAAGGATCTGCGGTGTTGGTCTGTCAAGTTTATGGATCAGGGCGAGCATGGTCTGCATGTTTTCTTCTATCT